>JBCBYE010000203.1:0-7114 GCA_039816075.1 Pseudomonadota bacterium
ATCTCCTTCGCAGCGGGACGGGAGGACCGGCGCGGCGGTCCGATCGGGGGGGAGGGGGGCGGTCATCAAAAAAGCCCCTTCTGGCCCGTCGCCTCGGCCTCTTCTTCGAGGCGGGCGGCGAGAACTTCGGGGTCCAGGTCTTCGATCCGGCGGCGCAGATGCGGCAGATACTCGCCTTCGGCCTCGCACAGGACGCAGCGCACGCCCTCGGCCGCGGCCGCCCATCCGGTCGCGCCGGAGCCGCCGAACGGGTCGAGGATCGTCGCGCCGCGCGGGGCGACCAGCCGCACCAGCCAGCGCATCAAGGCGTCGGGCTTGACGGTCGGATGCTCCGAGCCCTGCCGATCTTCGGCGGTCGCCTTGCCGGAGTAGAAGAACCGCGCGGACGTGACGCCGGCTTCGACGGGGAAGCGCGACACAACCTCGGGCGAGCCGTCATGGACCACGTTCGCGGGCCAGCGCCCGGCGGGCGGGTCCTCGCCGCGCTCTTCGGCCTTGAGGACCTCGGAGCGGTGCGGCGGCACGCGGCAGGCCTCGACGTTGATCCCGCCGGTCCCGGTCGCAAGGTGCTGACGCGCCACGCTTCCGGCGGTCAGGGGCTTTCGGGCCAGGACGATCGGCTCGAAGGCCGGCTTGAGCGCCGTTCCCCAGCCCACCCACGCCTGCGCCTCGGGGGAGTTGGCGGCCTTGATCTCGCCCGCCGGCGGGGCGGCTCCGCCTTCATACTTGACCGCCCATTCCCGAGCCTGCGGCGGCTCTTCGTGGACGCCGAGGACCTCGGCGCTTTGCCACGCCTCGCCGGCCTCGCCCTTGCGGGCGGTCTGCGCGGCGAAGAGGGCGGCGACGTCGGCGGGCACGTCGGCGGGGGCGACGCCCAGCAGATGCAGCAGGCGGCTCCATTGCTCCGGCGTCGGGATCGCGGGCTGCTTGCCCTGCGTGGTCCAGTGACCGGCCATGCCGTCGAAGCCGAAGGCGAGGTCGATCGCCTTGTTCGTCAGGCCGACCGCGTCTCGCGCGCGGGCGATCCAGGCCGTGATCCTGCGCCAGTCGTCGC
Organism: Pseudomonadota bacterium; assembly: GCA_039816075.1. Lineage (GTDB taxonomy): Bacteria > Pseudomonadota > Alphaproteobacteria > Rhodobacterales > Rhodobacteraceae > Albimonas. Next base: position 1,055 of record JBCBYE010000203.1, read on the forward strand.
GGTCGTCGCGCAGCTTGTCGATCCCGGCCGAGACGGAATGCGACTTGGGGAAGCCGGACCCATAAAGCCACATCAGGGAGTCGCGGATTTCCCAGCCCGCGGCCTCGATAGCGACCGCCATGTGATGCCATGTCCGGGAATGGTTGAAGGCGATCAGATGCCCGCCCGGCTTCGTGACCCGCAGGAACGCCGCCCACGTCTCCGGCCGGAAGGCGAGGTCGCCGCCGTCCCATTCGCGGCCCATGAAACCCTTGGACGATCTCCGGAAGAGGCCGTCGGTCCCTTCCTGCGCCTCGGCCGCGCCCTTCGCGCCGAAGCGCTTGACGATCGACGCCAGATGATAGGGCGGATCGGTGACGACCGCATCGAAGGCGTCGGCCGCCCAGGCGTCGCAGGACGCGACGCAGTCGCCGGGGGCGAGCGCGACGGGCGCGCCGGGGGCGAAGAGGTCGAGGGGGGACGTCACGTCGACGCCTCCGCCGCCGCGGCGAGGCGGGCGGTCATCTCCGGCAGGGCCAGCAGGCCGGCCAGCGGGGCGAGCATCTCGGCGGCCCAATCGAAGCCCTCGGGCGTCGCTTCCATCTGGGCGGCGCTGTCGCCGCGGATCGCGCCCCGCGCCCGCAGGACGCCGACGGCCATGGGGATTTCGAGGACGTCGAGGGGGGCGGGGCCGGCGCAACGGGCGGCGACCCACGCGAACGTCGCTAGCTGCTTGATCGCGGGGGAGGTCATGACGCGGCCCCGCCATGGGCGCGCGCGAGATGATCGCGGATGCATTCGCCGACGAAGGCCCCGCCCAGACGGTCCAGGGCGTCCGGGTTCGCGGTCATCACCTCGCCCGGCGCGCCGATCTTCATCGGGCGGCAGGTGCGGCGGTCGATAATCCCCAAGGCCTCAAGGCGCAGGACCGAGGCCTCGACCTCGGCGAGGGTCGCGTCGACTTCGGCCGCGACGTCCGCGGTCGAGACGGCGGCGAATGCCGGACCCCCGGCGCAAGCCTGAAAGACGACCGCGCGATCGACGATGCCGGCCCTCGCTGCAAAGCCGCGGATGGGGTCCGACACGAGCGGCTCTTCGAAGAGGACGTCCGCGATAGGCCGGCGGCGGGGCGCGGCCGGAATGAGCGCGGCCTGCGCGGCGAAGGCCTGTCGCGGGCCCATGGCGCAGGGGCGGGGCGCGGCGCGGCCGCGGCGCGGATCGCGTTCCGGTTGTTTCGGTCGGGGGGTCATCGGGCTTGCTCCGGCGTGATTTCGACGCCGGAAGGCATGACCCGAGACCGGGGTCCGAGGGGATTGTGAACGTTCGGCGCATTCCGTCAAATGCAAGAACACCCCGCCGAAGCGCCGGCATGCAGTGCCTTTCAGTTGAAACGATTCGAGGGCGATTCCTTCATCACGCCGGATACGACCAAAGGACCGCGAAACTTCGCCTCAAATCGTCTGAAAGTAGCAAGGTGACACGCTGGACTGACACATTTGCACTGTTTATCTTCACGTTTTTCAGCTTTTCGCGATATGTGCTGCGCTGCCGCGTTGACACCCTGAGGTTGAGCGACTTCCTATGAACGCGAGCGACAAGGGGTAATGCCACGGTCATTTGCGCAAATCTGCGCGGACGGCAAATCGTAGAAATTCGAAACGATAGGACCTTCATATGACTGATCTGGTGGCGGACGGCGAGCGCCTCGAAATGAACGGCGACGTGATGCGGTTCCAGCGCGACGACCAGACCTACGTCATCCTCAATGTGACGGGTCGAACTCTTCCCACGGTTGTAAAAACGGTCGAGGCGCAGGTGATCTGCACGGCGCTCGAAAACTCCGGCGGCAACCGCAAGGCGGCGGCGGAAGCCATCGGCCTCACCTACTCGACGTTTCGCGAGCGCCTCGGCCGTCTGAGCCTGAAATTCCAGGTCTCGGCGGCATGACCGCCGACGCGCGCCGGGGGCGCGTCCAGGCCCGCCTCGCCGCGTCCAGAGGCCGCGGGACCGACGGCGACCGGCGCGGGCGCGCCGGGCCGCGCCCGGACGTCGACGACCTGCAACGCACGGCGGCCGGCCTCGCGACCTTGATGCTGGCCCATCCCGATTTGGCCGACAGGATTTGCCCGCTCTTCGACTCGATCGAAGCGGCGGTCGCCGAGGCTCGTGCGAAAGTTGATTCTCGCGCCCGCGCCGCGGCCCTTGCGTGGCCCGTCAACTCGCCATAATTGCCGAGACGCGAGTTGCGAGTTTCGGGCGTCCGTGTTCAGATGATAGAAATTTCAGCGTTTCGCGACGTCAGGTGAGGGCGTGCGGAACTCAATGGAGGATCACCCATTGACCCGTTTTGAACCGAATGTAGAAGGCACATTGAGGGGCGAAGGGCCCGACGGAAGGTCCAGTCCGCAGGCGTGGGGTATACAAGAAATGACAGGCGAAGACCTGTATGAATTAAGGACTGTATTGAAGATGCCCCGGCGGGAATTTGCTGAAATCTCGGGGATTTCTGAGGCGTCGCTTTGGCGTTACGAACGAAACGAGTCGCCGATCCCGCCATGGGTGGCCATGACTTGCGCGGCCGTGGCCTACGGCCTGCCGCCGTATCAGCCCGCCATGGCGGCCGAGGCCGCGTTGACGCGAAGTCTCAATACCCTGCCCGCCGGCGCGCGCCTCGCCGTCCGCGCCGCCATGATGCAGCGGCTCGCGTCCGAGGTCCTCGCAAACGAAGGCATCTATGCGCAAGCCCTCCAGGCGACGTCGGCCCTATCCGAAATCCCGCCGGAGGCGCGCAAGCCGGTCGGCGATCGCGACGATTAAAGCGCGATCCCCTCGACCGCCCTCGCCTTGATCGCCAGCGACCCGCCGCGGCCATAGGCCGGCCGGCTGTATTTGTGACCCATCAACTCGGCGCGAAGCCGGTCGTCGGTCCCCTGCTCCAACAGGCGATCCTCGAAAGCGTGCCGCAGCGAATAGGCCGTATGGTCGTCGGTCTCCAAAAGCCCTTTCTCGCGAAGGAACTTGTTCACGGCCGCCGACCAGCCGTCGCCCTTGAGGAAGTAGCGTGAAAAGCCCCCGCGCGCGACGATCCGCCGGGCGGCTTCAAGGCTGACGCCGACCAGCGGGATCTCGCGTTCGCTTTGCGCCGTCTTGAGAGACCGGCCGGGGCGCGGCAGGACCGCAAGGTGGGGGAGGTTGTCCAGGACGCGGAAATCCTCGGGCAGCGCGCCGACGATCTCGGAGGGGCGCGCCCCGGTGTTGACCATGACCAGCAGCGCGTCGCGGGCCTCTTCGTTCATGCGGTCGAGCGCGCCGGGGGCCAGCAGCTTGGCGCGCAGGAATTCGACCGAAAACGGCGGGACCTTTTTCCGGTGAAGGCGGGCCTTGAGCCGCAACCCGCGGAACGGGTTGTCCAGGCCGAGGGCCAGCAGGTCGGAAACGGTCGAATGGACATCCGCGACATGGCCGAGGCTTTTGTTCGCAGTTTCCGGGTCGCCGCCCTTCGCCTCGATCCGCGCCTGCCACCACGCCCGGAATTTCAGGGCCTCGGGCCGGGCGATGTCGGCGAGCGGCAGGTCCCCCGCGGCCTCGACGAAGTAGCGGACCGCGCGACGACGGTCATTCTGCCAGTGCCGGACCTGCCCCTCCGACTTCCCTTCGACGCGATCGCGGGTCAGCTTGAAGAACTCTTCGAGCGCCTCGGTCATCTTCAAGGGCGGCGGGTCGACCAGACCCAGCACCGCCTCGACCTCAGCCGCCGGGGCGACATGCGTCGGCGAGGCGAGGGGGCGGACCCGCTCGACAAGCTCGGCGAGCGCCTCGGGCCGGGCCAGGGCCTCGACGGGGCGGTAGGGGAAGCCGCGGGCGGCGCAAAGGCTGCGGGCCGCTTCCCAGCGCGCCGCCGCATCCTCTTTGAGGCCGGCGGCGAGGGCGCGCCAGTAGGCGACGACCTCGGCCTCGACCTCGACGGCGCGAGCGCGGGCCTCGCGCCGATCGGCGGTCTGGAGCGCGATATTGACCTTCGCGCGGGGGTCGACGTGGGCGAAGGCCTTGGGGACCCGCTTCACGAAATAGTATCGGCCGCGATCAAGATGGACGCCCACGGGGCCGCCTCCCGGTTGCCAATGTTCCGGGATTTGTTCCGGGATTTGTGCCGGGATGTCAAGCATCGACCCTTTGAAAAACAAGGGTTTTCTTTGATGTCAGGGGCTTAGGTATAGGCACAACCGGGCGTTGTGGTGGAGGGGGCTGGATTCGAACCAGCGTAGGGTTTCCCCGACGGATTTACAGTCCGTTGCATTTGACCGCTCTGCCACCCCTCCACGGGCGCAGGCGCATCGCCCGCGGGCGATGCCGGAGCGCGTCTTAGGGGCCAGCGCAGGGCAGGTCAACCGCCCCGCGCGCTTGCGCCCGCGCGCGGCGCGTGGTCAACCGCGGCCATGACCCGCGACGCCGCCCCGCGCCCTCCCAAAAAGCCCGCCTGGGCCGTCGCCAAGGATCGCGCCAGGCGCCTGGGGCCGGACACCGTCTGGCTCTTCGGCCTGCACGCCGTGCGCGACGCGCTCGCCAATCCGCGGCGCGACCGTCGCCGCCTGATCCTGACGCCCAACGCCGCCCAGCGCATCGGGGCCGAGGCGATCGCCGCCGGGGGCCTTTCGCCCGAAACCGCCGATCCCCGCCGCTTTCCCAAGGTGCTCGACCCGCAATCGGTGCACCAGGGCGCGGCGATGGAGGTGGCGCCGCTGGACTGGGGCCCGCTCGACGAGGTCTGCGCGCCCCAGGGCCCGGACGATCTGGTGGTGCTGCTCGACCGCGTCACGGATCCGCACAACGTCGGCGCCATCCTTCGCTCGGCCGAGGTCTTCGGCGCCCGCGCGGTCGTGGCGCCCGCCCGCCATGCGGCGCCGGAAACCGGCGCGCTGGCCAAGACCGCCTCGGGCGCCCTCGAACGCCAGCCCTATCTGCGGGTCAAGAACCTCTCCACCGCGATGGAGGGGCTGCGCGCCCTGGGCTACGCGCTGATCGGGCTGGACGGAGAGGCGGAGCGGACGCTGCCCCAGGCCCTCGCCACGCTCCCCCCCGGCCCCGTGGCCCTGGCGCTGGGCGCCGAAGGGCCGGGCCTGCGCGAAAAGACGCGCGAGACCTGCGACGCCCTGGCCCGCATCTCCTCGGCCGCCGCCTTCGCCTCGCTCAACGTCTCCAACGCCGCCGCCGTCTCGCTCTACGCCGCCCGGTCGCGGGGCTGAGCCGCCGTCAAGCCCCCTCGCGCCCGCGGCATCGCCGGCGCGCGGCCGGTCACGAAACGGCGCCCCCCCCTGCCCAGACCCCGGGCGCGTCCGATATGGCGAAGGGCGACGGGCGCGACGCCCGCCGAACCTCTGCGACCATCCTCAGGGAGAGATCCGCCATGTTCCGCCCCGACGACCGCCCGTCCCGCCGCCAGGCGCTGGGCCTCGCCGCCGCCGCCGGCGCCGCGGCCGTGCTGCCCGCCCTGCCCGTGCGCGCGGGCGAAGACCCGGTGTTCTCCAACTGGCGCGGCCACGCCATCCGCGGCTACGACCCGGTGGCGTACTTCACCGAAGGCAAGCCCGTCTCCGGCTCCTCGTCCTACGAGGTGGAGCATGACGGCGCGACCTGGCGCTTCGCCTCCGCCGAGAACAAGGCGAAGTTCGAGGCCGATCCCGCCGCCTTCGCCCCGCAATACGGCGGCTACTGCGCCTGGGCGGTCAGCCAGGGCTACACCGCCCCCATCGATCCGGAGGCGTGGAGCATCGTCGAGGGCAAGCTCTACCTCAACTACAACGCCGACGTGCAGCAGCGCTGGGAGGCGGACATCCCCGGCCATATCGCCTCGGCGAACTCGAACTGGCCCGCTGTGCTGCAGTGAATTCCGCGCCGCGGCGCCGCGCGGGGAAGTGATCGCGCGGCGCTTTGAATCGGGGGGGAGAGCCCCCATATTGTATTTCGAGGCGCAGCGGCCTGGCGGTCGGGCGCTTCATCACTCACTGTCCCTCGTTCCGACTTCAGCGCCCTCTTCGGAGGGCGCTTTTTTGGGCGGCGCCCCGCGGCGGCGTCTTGACCGGC
>JBCBYE010000374.1:0-4861 GCA_039816075.1 Pseudomonadota bacterium
GGGACGGCGCGGGCGGGCCGGGCCGCCCCCGAGCTTGCGCGCAGGACTCGCCGCGGTGCGCCGCGCGGCGCCGCCGGCGGCCATGGCGGCCTCCGCCGCGCTGGGCCTGCTGCTCGGCTACGGCGCGCCGGAGGCGTGGATCGACGCGGGCCTGCTGTCGCTGCCCGAGGACCCGGCGCTGGATCTGGCGTTGCTGGCGGCGGATCTGATCGACGGCGCGGGGACGCGGCCGTGACCCTCGACGACGATGCGCCGCCGCCCGGGCCCGGCGGTCCGGGGCCCGAGCCGGGCCGGCGCCGTCGGCATTGGCTGCCGTGGCTGCTCGCGGGCTCGATCTGCCTGAACCTGCTGCTGTTCGGCGGGGTCGGCGGGCTGCTGATGCGCGGCTGGGGCCCGCCGCCGGCCGAGATCCCGGCGGGGTTCGACCGGTCGACGTTGTGGCGCGTCTACAAAGGGTTGGAAGACGCGGACCGCGCAGCCGTCAAGTCGGTGCTGCGCGGCTTTCGCGGCCGGTTCCGGGAGTTTTCGGAAGGCCGCCGCGGCGCGCGCCTTGCCATCGCCGCCGCGTTGGAGGCGGAACCGTTTTCGCGCGAGGCGCTGGCGTCGGCCATGGCGGAGGCGCGGCGCCGCAACGGCGAGAGCCGGGACCTGGTCGATCAGGCCTTCGCCGAATTCGTGTCGGAGCTGTCGCCGGCGACGCGCGCCGAGATCGCCGAAGCGCTGCGAGAGCCGCGCCGTCGGTTTCGGCGCGATTGGGACGACGATGAGGATGACGACGACGAATAGCGGCGACGGGTTCGGAGCCGATGGGTTGGGGCCGCCTCGCCGCGTGAGTTGAGTTTCAAACTCCGGGCGCGTGGTTTCGGCAGGGTCTCGCGGGCTTCTTCGGTTGGTCGATGACGCGGCCGGCGCGCCGCGAGCGGCTTTCGGCGCCTGGCGGTGGGTCGCTGGCGGCTTCCGGTGGTCTTCGGGCCGGATGGCGGTCGCACGCCCCTCGGAAACGCCCTTCGGCGGGGTCCGGCGCGTCGCCGTCGCGCCTGCCGCGTCTCGGCTGAAGGGCGCCGTTTCGCTTGCGCGGGGCGTGGGCCGTCGCCGGCGCGGTCTCTTGGCGGGAAAAGCCGGGGCGTCGGATCGCGGACGTGCCGCGAAGGTCCGGCCGGCCCGGCCCTCGCTCAAGCTGCGATGGCGGTCGTCACGCGGTTTCGTCCGCCGGCCTTGCTTTCGTAGAGGGCGGCGTCGGCGCGGGCGAGCAGGGCGGCGGCCTGGGCGGCATCGATGCGGCCGGCGTCGAGCGGCGCCGCGGTCGGGCTTTGTTCCGGGCCCGCCCAGCGAGCGGCCTCTTCGGCGAAGCCGGCGGGGGCCGGTTCGGCCGCGGGAAGCGCGGGGGCGGCGGCGTCGCTCGCCGCCACGCCGATGGAAACGGTGACGCGGGTCTCGCCTCCGCCGCAGGGCAGGGCGAAGGGGCTGCCGGCGACGGCCTCGCGCAGGCGCTCGGCCACGTGGCGCGCGCCCTCGGCGTCGACGCCGCGCAGGGCCGCGCAGAACTCCTCGCCGCCCAGCCGCGCCACGAGATCGGCGCCGCGGACCGAGGCGCGAAGACGCTCGGCGAACACGCGAAGGACCGCGTCGCCGGCGGCGTGGCCGTGGCCGTCGTTGATGGCCTTGAAGCGGTCGAGATCGATCATCAGCAGCGCCAGAGGCTCCGCCGCCGCGCGGCACTCGCCGCACAGGCGCGCCAGGTGGGTTTCGGCGTAGCGGCGGTTCCACAGGCCCGTCAGACCGTCCGTGGCGGCCAGAACGAAGCCGTCGCGCACCAGGCCGCGCAGCCGGTCGGACCAGCGTTTGCGCCGCAGCTGGATGCGCAGGCGGGCGGCGAGTTCGGCCGAGTCGACGGTTTCGCCGGCCGGCGCGCCGGCGACGTCGTCGGCGCCCAGGTCGAGCGCGCGGGCCGCGTCGGCCCCTTCGGCGGCGACGGCGACCAGGCCCGCGTCGCGCAGGCCGGGACGGGCGCGCATGGCTGGGATCAGGCGGGGCAGAGCGTCGGCCGCCTCGCCCCCGAAGACGGCGCCGTCCCCGGGCGCAGGCGCGACTGGCAGGTCGAGCAGCACGAGCTCCGGCGTGCGGTCCGCGGCGGCGGCGAGGGCGGCGCGGCCGTCGGGCACGCGGCGGACCGAAAGGCGCAGCGCGGCCCCCAGCTCCACCGCGCGGCGGCGGGCCTGCGGGCCATCGGGGCAGACCAGCAGCAGGCCACCGGGCGCGACGCGCCGATCGAACGACGAGTCCGCCGCCGCGGGCGGCGGCACGGGATCGGCGGGCAGGCCGAGGGCGCGCGCGGTGTCCTCGCGCAGCGACAGCTCGTCGGTCATGACCTTGAGGCGCAGGAGCGCGCGGATGCGGGCCAGCAGCTCCTCCTCCGGCGCATCGGGGGCGGCGAAATCGTCGGCGCCGGCGCGCAGGCCGGCGAGGCGCGCCTGCCGCGCCTCGCGCGGGACGAGCAGCAGAACCGGAAGACGCGGGCGAGAGACTTGGGGGGACGCGGCGGCCAGGGCCTGCAGCACCTCCAGCCCCGGGGCGCCGGGCGCGCCGGCCTCGGCGATGATCAGGTCGCCGTCGCCGCGCAGGGCCAGCGCCGCCGCCTCCGCCGCATCGCGCACGCGCCGCGGATCGAGATAGGCGGCGGACAGCCGCGCCGCGAGACCGTCGTCGGCGCCGGGCGCCTGGGCCAGAAGAATTCGTCCGCTCATCCGCGCGAGATCCACCGTCTCATGGGCTTTGGAGGCGCGATCGACGACAGGGACGCGGCCCGCGCAGGGCCCCGCCCGGGACGCTTGCGCCTCGAACGAAGACATGATGGGAAAGAAAAGTTAACGAAGGGTTTCCAACCGCGGCGGACCGTCATGAAGCTTTCGTATAAGTCCGGAGCGCGCGCGTGACGCCGCAGGCGGCCGAGACCCTGGCGCTGGAGGCGCTGGGCTGGCTGGCGGCAGATGCGGACCGGCTGGGCCCCTTCATGGCCGAGGCCGGCGTCGATCCGGCCGAGCTGCGCGCCCGGGCCGGCGAGCCGGAGTTCCTCGGCTTCGTTCTCGACCACCTTCTGGCCGACGAGGAACGCCTGCTGGCCTTCTGCGACGACGTCCGCCAGCCCTACGAGGCGCCGGCGCGCGCCCGTCAGGCCCTGCCCGGAGGCGACGCGCCGCACTGGACCTGAGCGCAGGCGCCCGGCTCCGCCTCGACCCGGGGACCGCGTCGCGGCTTTGCAGAATCGGGCGGGGCGGGACAGACTGCGCCATGTCCCTGCCCCCCGGTTTTCTCGAAGAGCTGCGCACCCGCATCACCCTGTCCGACGTGGTCGGCAGAAAGGTGACGTGGGACCGCGCCAAGTCCAATCCCGGCCGGCAGGATTGGTGGGCGCCGTGCCCGTTCCACCAGGAGAAGACCGCCAGCTTCCACGTCGACGACCGCAAGGGCTACTATTACTGCTTCGGCTGCCAGGCGAAGGGCGACGCCATCACCTTCCTGCGCGAGCAGGAGAACATGGGTTTCATGGAGGCGGTGGAGACCCTGGCGGGCGAGGCCGGCATGACGATGCTCGCGCGCGACCCTCGCGCCGCCGCCCAGGCGGAGTCGCGCAAGGGTCTCGGCGACGTCATGGACGCCTGCGTCAAGCACTATCGCCTGATGCTCAGGGGCGGCGGCGGGGCGGAGGCGCTGCGCTATCTGCGCGGCCGCGACCTGGACGACGCGGCGCTGGAGCGCTTCGAAATCGGCTTCGCGCCCGACGCGCGGCGCGGCCTGGCGGAGGCCATGGCCTCCAAGGGCGTGCCGGAGGACGAGCTGGTGCGCACCGGCATGCTGATCCGCCCCGACGATGGCGGGCGGCCCTACGACCGGTTCCGCGGCCGCATCATGTTCCCGATCCGCGATGCGCGCGGGCGCTGCATCGCCTTCGGCGGGCGGGCGATGAACCCGGACGCCCGCGCGAAATATCTCAACTCGCCGGAGACGGAGCTCTTCGACAAGGGCCGCAGCCTCTACAACCACGGGCCGGCGCGGGAGGCGGCGGGCAAGGCCGGGCGGCTGATCGTGGCCGAGGGCTACATGGACGTGATCGCCCTGGTGCGCGCCGGCTTCGCCGAGGCGGCGGCGCCGCTGGGCACGGCGGTGACGCCGGATCAGCTGCGCCTGATGTGGAAGATGACGGACGAGCCGGTGATCGCGCTGGACGGCGACGCGGCGGGCCTGCGCGCCGCCTATCGCGCGGCGGACCTGGCGCTGCCGCTGCTGGAGGCGGGCAAGAGCCTGAGGTTCTGCCTGATGCCGGCGGGCAAGGACCCGGACGATCTGATCCGCGATGCGGGGCCGGAGGCGATGGCCGAGGCGCTGCAGGCGGCGCTGCCCCTGGTGGAGATGATCTGGCGCAAGGCCATGGAGGAGCGCGACCTGACGAGCCCGGAGCGGCGCGCGGGCTTCGACAAGGACCTGCGCGCCACGCTCAAGCGGATCGAGGATCCGTCGGTGCGCGGACACTATGCGCAGGCGTTCCGGGAGCGACGCGAGGCGCTGTTCGGCGGGGCGCCGGCGCGCGGCGCGGCGCGCGGACCGGCGCCGCGGCCCTGGGGCGGGGCGCGGCGCGGCGGCCCGGGCTTCGGCGCCCGGTCCTGGGGCTTTGCCGAGGCGCCGGCGGCGCGGCCGGAGACCCGCGCCAGCCTGCTCGTCACCCAATCCGAGGCCGCGGAGTTCCGCATCCGCGAGAGCGCGCTGCTCTGGGGCGCGCTGCATCTCCCGGCGACGGCCGAACGTCACGAGGACGCCCTGCGCGCGCTGACATTCCTGAACTCCGATCTTTCGCGCCTGCGCGACC
>JBCBYE010000801.1:0-1870 GCA_039816075.1 Pseudomonadota bacterium
AGCCCGCGGCCACGGCGGCCCAGCGTCGCCAGCCCACCCGCTCTCCCAGCACCACCGCGCCGGCGAAGGTGATCATCAGCGGCATGGTCTGCGCCACGGTCTGCTACCTGACCGCGCTCACCCGCCTGCCGCTGGCGACGGTCTCCTCCGTGGCGCAGACCATGCCGCTGATGATCACCTTCGCCGGCGCGGTGGTGCTGGGAGAGCGGGTGGGCTGGCGACGCTGGGCCGCCGTGGCCGCGGGCTTCATCGGGGTTCTGGTGATCCTGCGGCCGGGGGCGGAGTTCCAGCCGGCGGTCCTCTGGGCCCTTGCCGGCGTCACCTGCTTCACGATCCGCGACATGGCCACGCGGCGGCTCAGCGCGCAGACCTCCTCGCCGCTCGTCACGCTGCTGACCGCCGCCGCGGTCACGCTGATGGCGGGCGTCGTTCTGGCCTGGCGCGCGGCCGCGGCGCCCGAGGCGGCGCAGGCGCCTTGGGCGCAGGTCGGCGAGCTCGAGGCGCTGGGCCTCGCCGCGGCCGTTCTGTGCATCCTCACCGGCTACGGCTGCGGCGTGACGGCGATGCGCTCGGGCGACATCGGTTTCGTCGCGCCGTTCCGCTACACCGTTCTGGTCTGGGCCATGGCCATCGGGTTCTTCGCCTTCGGCGAGCGGCCCGACGCGCAGACCTGGCTCGGCGCCGCGATCATCGTCGCCGCGGGCCTCTACGCCTTTTTCCGTGAACGGCGCGCGGCCGTCGCGGCGAGCCAAGCCGCCCCGCCCTGACCCAGCAGGAGACCCGAGCCATGCGCATCGTGCAGATCACCGACAGCCACGTGCAGGCGCCGGGCGTCCTGTGGAAGAACCGCGTGAACATGGCCGCCCGGCTGGCGGCGGGGGTGGCCGCCGCCAACGCCCTCGCGCCCGACCTCGTCGTTCATGCCGGCGACGTGGTCGATGGCGGCGACGACGTCGCCTACGCCGTCGCGGCGGACCTGCTGAGCGCGCTCGACGCCCCGCTGCGCCTGCTGCCCGGCAACCATGACGCCCGCGACGGGATGCGCCGCGCCTTCCCCGCGCAGGCCTGGCCCGACGGCGCGTTCCTCGGCTTCGCCGAAACGCATGAGGGGCTGACGCTGCTGGGTCTCGACACGGTCGAGGAGCATCGCACCGCCGGCCGTTTCTGCGCCGACCGGGCCGCCGACCTCGCCGCCCGCCTGGCCGAGGCGCCGGGGCCGACGCTGGTCTTCCAGCATCACCCGCCCTGCGCCATGGGCCTGCCGCACATGGACCGTTTCGTGTTCGAGGGGTCGGATCTCTACGCCGAGGCGCTCGCCGAACGACCGCCCCTGCGCATCGCCTGCGGCCATGTCCATGCGGCGGCGGAGCGGCATTGGGCGGGCACGCTGGTTTCCGCCTGTCCGGCCCTGGGCGTGCAGATCCCGCCCGCCGCACGGCCCGACGCCCCCTTCGGCTTCATCGATGGCGGCGCGCATCTGCGCGTCTTCGACTGGGACGCGGCCACGGGCCTGACGGTCAAGACCGTGCCCGTCGGCCCGCAGGACGGGCCGCACCCGTTCGAAACCGACCCGAACGCCGACTTCGACGCGACCCCCCGCGTCTGAGGCGCCGCCGGGCGGCGGCGAAGACCCCGCTCGCCCGAGCCGGCCCCGCGCGCGTCCGGCGACGCTCCCGCGCCGCCGATCCCTCGGCGGTCCCGGACCCTGGCCGATCGCGCCGGCGCCGAACGCTCCCCGTCCGCCGAACCCTCCGCTCAGTCCTCGTAGGTCGGCGGCGCCGGCGGCGGCGCGCCGCCCCAGGGGGCCACCACGACGGCGGAGATCGAGTTCTTGGGCGAGCCGTCCACCAGCTTGTCCGAGTAGCTGAGA
>JBCBYE010000862.1:0-1552 GCA_039816075.1 Pseudomonadota bacterium
GATCCGCAGGCTGGAGCGGGCCGACGACAAGGGCCAAAGGGCGCTCGAGAACGAGGTCTTCGAGATCTTCAACATCGAAGGCGCCAATTTCGGCGCGGACTTCTAAGGCGGGCGATCCTCGGCGCAAGCTTGAGCGTCGCGGCGGAACCGGTTTCACTCGATCCCGTGCACGCCGTCCGCGCCCGCCCGAACAGGCCGCGCGGACTTGCGGCTGAAGGAAAGGGAGGCCTCCGATGCGCATCGCGTTCCTGGGACTTGGCAAGATGGGCGCCGGCATGGCCGCGCGCCTGGTGGAGGCGGGGCACGAGGTGACGGTCTGGAACCGCTCGCCCGCCGCGGGCGAGGCGCTGGTCGACATGGGCGCGGCGCAGGCCGACACGCCCGCGGCGGCCGCGACGGGGGCCGAAGCCGTCTTCTCGATGGTCGCCGACGATCCGGCGTCCGAGACCTGCTGGGACGGCGCCTCGGGCGCGCTCGGCGTGCTGGAGGCGGGGGCCTTCGTGATCGAGTGCTCCACGATCTCGGTGGATCGCAGCCGGGCGCTGGCCAAGGCCTGCGCGGCGAAGGGTCTGCGTTATCTGGACTGCCCCGTGAACGGTCCGCCCGCCGGCGCGCGCAAGGGCGAGCTGACGCTGCTGGTGGGGGCGGAGGCGGCGGACCTCGACGCCGCCCGTCCGATCCTCGAGCCGCTGGCGACCTCGATTCTGCATTTCGGCGGGCAAGGGGCGGGGACGGCCTACAAGCTGATCAACAACCTGCTGGGCGCAGTGCATGTCTCGGCCATGGCCGAAGCGGCGGCGCTGGCGCGCGAGATGGGGATCGACCCCGACGTGATGTCCGCGGCGGTGGAGGGCGGGCCCATCGGCTCCCCCCACGCGGTGCGCATGTGCCGGCCCATGCTGGAGCGGCGGCCGGCGGACTCGTTCGGGCTGGCGATCGGGCTGCGGGAGAAGGACTCGCGCTATTGCCTCGCCATGGCGAGATCCGCGGGCGTGCAGATGCCCGTCGGGGAAAGCGCCTATGCCTGGTACGCGCAGGCGACGCCGAAGCATGGCGATCAGGACGACAGCCTGATGCTGGAGACGATCCTCGAAGGGCCCAAGGGCTGACCCGCGCCCCTTGACCGATCGCGCGCGCGGCTCAGCTTGCCGCGCGACGCCGATCCACGAGGGGGAGAACCGCCATGCCCATCGCGCTCGTCCAGGGCCGCATCGCCGCGCCCAAGGCCGACCTTCTGCGCGCCTTCGCGCCCGAGGGGTGGGAGGTGCAGGTCTGGGACCCGGCCGAGGACGCGCCCGAGGCCTTTCCCGCCATGGCCGAGCGCGCCGACGTGGTGATCGGCGGCGCCCCGCCGACAGACTGGCCCGCCACGCCAGCGCTGAAGCTCTTTCAGATCCCCTGGACCGGCTACGACTTCACCGCGCCGGAAAAGATGCCTGCCGGCGTGCCCGTGGCCAACACGTTCGAACATGAGACGGCCATCGCCGAATACGCCTTCGCCGCGATGCTGGAATGGGAGATCGGATTGCGCAAGCTGGACGCCGATTTCCGC
>JBCBYE010000847.1:0-1624 GCA_039816075.1 Pseudomonadota bacterium
CCCGCGACGCGCGCGAAAGCTGGGCGTTTCAGCGCGTGCGCAACGGCGAGGCCGGCTTCATCCCCGTGGCGGTCGTGCCGCAGCGGGTGACGGCCGCGCTGAGGACCGGCCCCAAGACCGCGATCCTCTCCGGCGAAACGGCGCGCAAGCTGGATGCGCGGCGCCGGGCGGATCAGCCGTTCGACGTTCTCGAAGACCTGGAAGCCGCGCTGCCTTCGGCGCCTGCGCGCCTCGATGCGCCGACGCGCGCGACCGTGCATTTCCTGTCGGGCGAGCGGACCTGGCGCGCGGGCCTCAAGCTCACCCGGGCCGGCGAGCTGCTGATCACGACGCTCTTCCCCGCATCGCCCCGCCAGATACGGCGGTTCGGCGATCAAGGAACGGGGATCGAGTGATTCGCGCCCGGGAGGTCGTAAACCCTCCATGGGCCAGGCCAGCTCTACGAAGTGGCTCGGGCGCGGCAAAAACCTGGGGTTTCGACCGCTGGATGTCAACGTCGGCGGGGCGAAGCTTAAGCTTCGCCGCCGTCGCCGTCTTCGTCGTCGTAGGGATCCGGCGCGCAGGGGAAGCCGAAGTCTTCGCCGAGCCGCCGCTTGAAGTTCGACATCAGCCTCGGGCTGACACGTTCGTCATCCGGCAGCCCGACCTGGATGAGGTAGCCGCCGTTCGGGGCGGTGATCCTCACCATCCCCATCACTCCGATGATCCCTTCCTGGACTTGAAAGCCGCGGCTTCGCGCCGTCTCGATGAACTCTCGCCAGGTCGGGGCCTGCCCGAACGGTCCCGCCATGCCCGCCTCAGGCTGCGATGGCGGTGGGTTTTCCGGAGATGCCGTTCGCGAGCAGCTCGCTGCGCGACCACATCTCGTCGAACACTTCGGGCGCCTTGGGGATGCCCGCGTGCGGATCGCCCGTCTTCTCCTCGGAAAGCTGCATCTCCAGCTCGAGGAGTGCGTCCATGCGTTTGTGGAGCGTCTTCATGTCGGAGGCCTGGGTGCTCACGTCGAGCTCGACGCACTGAGCGACGAGCATCTCGCCTTCACGAACCACCAGGATCCGGAGGTCTTGGGTCTGCTGCATTGGCTCTGTCTCCCCCGATTGCAGAACGGGAACATAGTAGGTTTCGGGCTCGATGACGAGTCAGCGGGCCGAGGCGCGGCTTCCTACATAAGCGCAACCTGTTTAAAAACCCCTCAGCTTGTTTGAAAACGGGCAGGTCGAAGTTCAAGCGGCCACCGGCCCCCTGAACCCGAAGGCCGCTCAGCGGGCCTCTCAGCGCCTCTCAGGGGCATCTTCAAATCCAGGCTGATCGGGGCTTTCGGCGGGGTTTCCCCCGAACATCTTCGGGGGCGGCACGCCCCTCGCGGCGCGGCATCTTCGCGCCATGCCCACGCGCAACACGATACCGGCCCAAGCGGTCGCGCTCAACGCCGAAGGAGATGCGGCGCCCGAATGGGTGCAGCTCCTTCCGGCCGGCCCGTCGATCATGGCCCGAGACGGCCGCCGCTGGCGGATGTCCAACCCGCAGGGCGTGGTCGCGGCCTTCGCCTCGAACAACGCCGACCTGCCCATCGACTACGAACACGCCACCGAGGTGAAGGCCAAGGAAGGCGACCCCGCGCCCG
>JBCBYE010000249.1:0-6337 GCA_039816075.1 Pseudomonadota bacterium
AGGACGGCGCGGCGGCGGAGGCGGCGGTGGCGCGGCTGGCGCGGCGGTCCCTGCTGACCCCGGCGGCGGAGGGGGGCGGCCACGCGCTGCACCGCCTCACCGCCCTCGTCCTGCGCACCCGTCAGGGCGACGACCGGGACGACGCCCGCGCCGCCGCCGCGATCCTCGCCGCGGCGTATCCCTACGATAGCGACATTCACACCGAGTGGCCCGCCTGCGCCCGCCTCACCCCGCATGTCCTCGCCCTGCACGACGCCGCCGGCGACGCGCCGCCGCCCACCGCCGCAATGGACTACCTGTGCAACCAGGCCTCGATCTATCTGCGCGAACAGGCCGACCGCCCCGCCGCCCGCGCGCTCGCCGAAACCGGCCTAAATCTCTCACGCATCCGCTTCGGCGACGATCATCGGGAGACCGGCGCCGGCCGCACCGTCCTCGGCCACATCCTCATGGACATGGGGGACCCCGCCGCCGCCCGACCGCATTATGAGGAGGCGCTCCGCATCTCCCGCGCCCTCGGCGCCGCCGCCGCGGACGTCCTGCCCGTCCACCTCAACAACCTCGCCGCCGTCCTCGAAAACCTCGCCGCCCAAGCGCGGGCCGGGGACCGGGCGCAGGAGGCCGCAGACCTCGTGCGCGAGGCCCAGGCGCTTTACAGGGAGGCGCTGGCGCTTGACCGCGCCGCCGTCGCGAAGGCCGAGGCCGCCGGCGACGCGCGCGCGGCGACGGAGGCGGGCATCCTCGAAACCAGCCGCTACAACAACCTCTCCACCCTCAACGCCGCCGCGGGCCGCAAGCGCCGCGCCCTCGTCCTCGCCCATCATGCCATGCGGCGCTGGCCCGACGCCGCCTCGCCGGAGGACCCGCGCCTCGCCGGCCACCTCAACACCCTCGGCGCTCTCCATCTCAAGCTTCGCGACCCCGGTTCCGCCCTGGCCCCGCTGCGCCGCGCCCTCGACATCTTCGAAACACACCTCCCCGAAGGTCATCCGCGCCGTCGCATGACCGCCGACTGGCTCATCCCCTGCCTCCTCGCCGTCGACCCGCCGCAGACCGACGCCGCCCGCGACCTCGCCGCGCGCTACGGCCTCCCCTTCGACGCCTACAAGCGCCAGGCCGAAACCCAGTTCCGCGCCCCTTGACCCCGCCCCAAGGCGCCCCAGCCTTCCGCGGGCCGCATCCCCGCCGGCCCGGGCCCCCGCCATGAACACCCCCGCGCACCTGATCCTCGCCGCCGCGATCTGGGCGCGGCCGACGCAGGCCCATCGCCGTCCCGCCCAGCAGGCGCGCGTCAACGGCGCCGCGCTGGCCGGCGCGCTGATCCCCGACGCCTCGCTCTACTTCATGGTGCTGTGGGAGGCGCGGGTGAACGGGCGCACGCCCCGCCAGATCTTCGGCGAGGACTACCGCGATCCGTTCTGGCAAACGGTGTTCTCCACCGACAACTCCATCCCCCTATGGACCCTGCTGACCGCGCTCGCCGCCTGGCGGCGCTGGCCGGTGCTGCTGGCCCTCTCCGGCGCGGCCCTGCTGCACGTGCTCACCGACTTCCCCCTGCACCACAACGACGGCCGCGCCCATTTCCAGCCCTTCACCGACTGGATCTTCGAAAGCCCAGTCTCCTACTGGGACCCGAACCATTACGGCTGGCTCATGGGCCCGCTGGAGGGGCTGCTTTGCCTCGGCCTCGGCGTGATCCTCTGGCGGCGCTTCCGCTCGCGCATAGCGCACGCCCTCATCGCCGTCGCCCTGCTGGCGGAGCTGGCGCCGGCGCTGATCTTCCCCCTGATGTTCGGCTGACGCCCCCCGCGTTCGGGTCAAGTCGAGCCGGTCGGGCAGAGAGCGGTCGTCGCCACTTGAAACACGGCCAAACCCTTGCTTTCGATCGAGGAATTCGCCAAAGATGTTCGTGTGATTGAGTTCTTTCGGCCGATAGTGATCGACCGGACTTGCCTGCAACGAACCGCCGGGCCCTTCAACGCCCGCCGCATCCCAACGGAGACCTTCAGATGCGCGCCATCCTCACCGCTCTCGCCCTATCCGTGTCCTGCATCGCCGCGCCGGCGAGCGCCGTGACCGCGTCTTTGACCAAAGACGCGGGCGGAGCGATAACAGGAGCGACGGGCCTCTCCGACGGTTCAGGCGGCGTCTGGGACTTGTCTTTTGCAGATGGCGACTGCGCCCAGCTTTATTCTGGTTGTGATGCGGATGAGGATTTCCCGCTTGATGGAGATGCCGCCGAGAGCGTTATGAAAGGCTTGGCCGCTCTCATGAACGAAACTACTGCGTCAGATTACGTTAGCGGCTGCGCCCCAAGCAGCGGATGCAATGTTTTCCTACCTTTCGAACCCAGGGACACAAGAAGAACAAAATATTGGATTGCACTTGGCGCGCCAGGGATAACTTGGGAAACCTTCAGCACCGACATTTTGCTAGGAGACACCTCACGCAGCGATTTCGACGTCTTCGCAATCGCAACGGCGGCTGCGATCGTCCCTCTTCCGGCCGGGGCGCTGTTGCTGCCAAGCGGGCTCGTCGCAGGGGCGATGGTTCGTCGCTTGTCGCGCGTCTGACCTCTTCGGCGCCCTTCGTGGGACTCGCCTCCCGCTCCTCGCCTAGATACACCTCCCTGCAAACGCCCAATGCGCGCAGGGAGCCGAGCCCATGACCACCGAACTCACCCACTGGATCGACGGCAAGCACGTCAAGGGAACCTCCGGCCGCTTCGCGGATGTCTACAACCCCGCCACGGGCGAGGTTCAGGCGAAGTGCCCGCTCGCCAGCGCGGCGGAGATGGATGCGGCGGTGCAGGGCGCTCTGGCGGCCCAACCCGCCTGGGCCGCCATGAACCCCCAGCGCCGCGCCCGCGTCCTGATGAAGTTCGTCGACCTCCTGCACCGCGACATGGACAAGCTGGCCGAGGCGCTGAGCCGCGAGCATGGCAAGACCCTGCCCGACGCCAAGGGCGACGTGATCCGCGGCCTGGAGGTGGCGGAGTTCTGCATCGGCGCGCCGCACCTGCTCAAAGGCGAATTCACCGAAAGCGCCGGGCCCGGCATCGACATGTACTCCATGCGCCAGCCCATCGGCGTGGCGGCCGGCATCACCCCGTTCAACTTCCCCGCCATGATCCCCATGTGGAAGTTCTGCCCGGCCATCGCCTGCGGCAACGCCTTCATCCTCAAACCGTCCGAGCGCGACCCTTCGGTCCCCCTGATGCTGGCCGAACTGATGCAGGAGGCGGGCCTGCCCAACGGCCTCCTCCAGGTCGTCAACGGCGACAAGGAAAGCGTGGACGCCATCCTCGACCATGAGGAGATCGGGGCCGTCGGCTTCGTCGGCTCCACCCCCATCGCGCACTACGTCTACTCCCGCGGCACTGCGGCCGGAAAGCGCGTGCAGTGCTTCGGCGGCGCCAAGAACCACATGATCATCATGCCCGACGCCGACCTCGACCAGGCGGTCGACGCGCTGATCGGCGCCGGCTACGGCGCGGCCGGCGAACGCTGCATGGCGGTTTCGGTCGCCGTGCCGGTGGGCGAGACCACCGCGGACCGGCTGATCGAAAAGCTCGCTCCTCGGGTGGAGGCCCTGAAGATCGCCCCCTACACCGACGGCGACGACGCCGATTTCGGCCCGCTGGTGACGCGCGAGGCGCAGCTGCGCGTCAAGGGCCTGATCGATCGCGGCGTGGAGGAGGGCGCGACCCTCGTCGTCGACGGCCGCGGCTTCCAGATGCAGGGCTACGAGAACGGCTTCTTCGTCGGCGCCTGCCTGTTCGACAACGTCGCCAAGGACATGGACATCTACAAGACCGAGATCTTCGGCCCGGTGCTGAGCACCGTGCGCGCCAAGACCTACGAAGAGGCGCTGGGCCTCGCCATGGACCACGAATACGGCAACGGCGCCGCGATCTTCACTCGCGACGGCGACGCCGCCCGGGACTTCGTGAACCGCATCAATATCGGCATGGTCGGCGTGAACGTGCCGATCCCCGTGCCGCTCGCTTACCACACCTTCGGCGGCTGGAAGAAATCGGTCTTCGGCGACCTCAACCAGCACGGCCCGGACGCGTTCAAGTTCTACACGCGAACCAAGACCGTGACCTCGCGCTGGCCGTCGGGCGTGAAGGAAGGCGCGGAATTCTCCATCCCCGTCATGCAGTGAACCGCGCGCGCGTCCCCGCCCCCGGGGACGCGCCGCATCGACGGCGCAGGCGGGCGGGCGGGCCGGCGCCCGAAGGGCGCTCGGGGCGTCCGACCGCGCGCCGTCAGTCCGTCTTGCCCTGCCGCTTGCGCACCGCGCCGCCGATGGCGCCCAGCAACGCGCCGATGACGACCGCGCCGGGATAGCTCAGCGGCGCGCCGCCGGCGATCAGGTTGGACAGCGTCACGCCCACCGGCAGGCACAGCCCGCCGATCACGGCGTATTTCCCGATCACGCCCAATCGGTTGAGATAGTCGAACATCCGCGCCCTCCCGCGCCCCGCCCAAGGAGCCGCCACCATGCCCGCCCAACGCCGTCCCCTCAACGCCCCCGACGTGGCCCGCGTCTCCGCCAGCTATGCCCAGGCCATGGAGACGACGGGCGCGACCCGCTGGCTGCACGGCTCCGGCCAGATCCCCGTGGCCGAGGACCGCGCCGTTCCCGAAGGGTTCGAGGCGCAGGCGCGCCTGACGTTCGACAACATCGACCGGCAGCTCCGCCATGCCGGCATGACCCGCGACCACCTCGTCAAGCTGACCGTCTTCCTCGGCGCGCGCGATCATCGCGCCGCCTTCCGCGACATCCGCGTCGAATGGCTTGACGGGCGCGAGGTCGCGCTCACCGTCATCGTCTGCGATATCTTCGATGCGGCCTGGCTACTGGAAATCGAAGCCGTCGCCGCGGACTGAGGCGCGACGCGCGCGCCCGAAAACCCCTTGGGAGGCCCCGGATGGACTTCGCCCTCAGCGACGAGCAGACCGCCCTTTTCGACATGGCCCGCGATTTCGGAACCGAGAAGATCGCGCCCCACGCCGCCGAGTGGGAGCATGCCGGAACCATCCCACGCGACCTTCTGGAAGAAGCCGGCGCCCTCGGCCTCGGCTCGATCTATGTCAGCGAGGAGAGCGGCGGCGCGGGACTGTCCCGCCTCGACGCCGCGCTGGTCTTCGAGGCGCTCAGCCAGGCCTGCCCTTCGGTCGCCTCCTTCATCTCCATCCACAACATGTGCGCCGGCATGGTCGACCGCTACGGCTCCGACGACCTCAAGACCCGCTGGATGCCCGGCCTCGCCACGATGCGAACGGTGGCCAGCTACTGCCTCACCGAGCCCGGCAGCGGCTCCGACGCCGCCGCCCTGCGCACCCGGGCGGAGCGCACCAACGAGGGCTGGGAGCTGACCGGAACCAAGGCCTTCATCTCCGGCGGCGGCTATTCCGACGTCTACCTGGTGATGAGCCGCACGGGCGAGGACGGCCCCAAGGGCATCTCCTGCCTTATGGTCGAGGACGGGGCCGAGGGGCTCAGCTTCGGCGCGCCGGAAAAGAAGATGGGCTGGAAGGCGCAGCCCACCGCCCAGGTGCAGATGGACGCCTGCAAGGTCCCCGCCGGGAACCTGATCGGGCAGGAGGGCGCCGGCTTCAGATATGCCATGCAGGGCCTCGACGGGGGCCGCCTGAACATCGCCGCCTCGGCGCTGGGCGGCGCCCAGGCCTGCCTCGACAAGGCCCTGACCTACACGGGCGAGCGGAAGGCCTTCGGCAAGACGCTCGATCAGTTCCAGGCCCTCCAGTTCAAGCTGGCGGATATGGAGATCGAGCTGCAGGCGGCGCGCGTCTTCCTCTACCAGGCCGCGTGGAAGCTGGACCAGGGCGCCGCCGACGCCACCAAGCACTGCGCCATGGCCAAGCGCTTCGTCACCGACGTGGCCAGCAAGGTCGCCAACGACGCCCTGCAGCTGCACGGCGGCTACGGCTACCTCGAGGACTACGGCATCGAGAAGATCGTGCGCGACCTGCGCGTGCACCAGATCCTCGAAGGCGCCAACGAGATCATGCTGGTGATCACCGCGCGCCACCTGCTCGCCTCGCGAAACTGAACCTCGGGGGACCTGGCGGAGCGCTGCGCGCACGTGAGACCGCCCCCCCTCCCTGTCCCTCCCCCTGCAGGGGGAGGGGACGCCAGCGGTGGGGGTTTGCGGAACTTGGTTCGTTGGGGATGCTTTGAGGAAGACGCTCTTCTGCTGAGAAGGCCCGCAAGGGCGGGCCTCTGGCGAGCGTTCGCCGAGTCGCCGAAAGCCTCAAGGCCAAGCCGCGCTTCGCGCGGTCGCTGCGCCTTCGGCTTGCGAGCCTTG
>JBCBYE010000458.1:0-4078 GCA_039816075.1 Pseudomonadota bacterium
GAAGCTGACGTCCTGCCACTGAACTACGCCCGCGACGCTGGTTAGGGTACGCCTGCGTCTCCAAGGCGTCAAGCCTGCATCATCCGTCGCTTCTTTGCGGGCTGGGAGTCACGGGTCGGTCAACGACCGCGACTTTGGTCAACCTCCGAGCCATTGCCGACGTCCGGAACCCTTTTGGTGTGACGCAGCCGCGGTCCCAGGTCCTGCGGTTCTCGGCGGCTGCGACGTTTGATGCCTACGGTCGACCGCTTTGCGCGCGCCGGCCGCCGTTCGTCCTGGCGTTTCGCGGCCCGCCGACCGCCTTTGCGGGGGGAGGCGCTTGTCGGGGCATGATCGCACGACTCGCGGCCGACCGGGCGGGGTCCGCAAACCGGAAGCGTCGGCCCGGCGGCGCCGGCGGCGCCCTTGGCCCGATCCCGCCTCAGAGCGGGGCCGGCGCGTGCGCATCGGGCCAGCCGGATCGCTCGTAGGCGCTCTGCCAGAACATCCATTCATGCCAGGAGAACCGGGCGAAGGCGTCCCGCATCGCGGCCCGCACGGGCTCCGTCTCCGCCGCGGCCAACCGGTCGGTGAGGTCGAGCATGCCCTGCACCGACGCTTCGAACGCTTCGCCGGCATAGGTGTCGATCCAGGCGCGGTAGGGGTGCTCGGCCGCGGCCTGGGCATGGAGGGCGACGCCCACGCGATGATAGATCCAGAAGCACGGCAGGAGGGCTGCGACGCCGACGGCGAAGGGGTCGACCGTCACCGAGCGGATCAGGGCGGCGACGTAGTGATCGCAGGCGCGGGAGGGCGGGCGGGCCGCGAAATCCGCGGCGGAGACGCCGTAGAGGGCCATGTACTCGCCATGCAGCTGCCGCTCCACCGCGATGGCGCCGTTGGCGGACCCGGCCAGCCGCGCGATGCTCTCGGCGTCGGGCGCGCGGCCGGCCGAGAGCGCCAGCGCGCGGGCGAAGCCTTCGAGGTAATGGGCGTCCTGGATGATGTATTCGCGGAACGTCTCGGGTGGGAGCGTGCCGGCGGCGAGCTCGGCGTTGAAGGGCATGGCGAGGATCGCGTGCTGAAGGTCCGCGGTGTCGGACCAGAGATCGTCGGTGAAGCTCATGCGAGGGTTCCGTCCTGTGCGTGGAAGTGGTGGACCGGGCCGTGGCCGTGGCCGACCGACAGGCGGTCCGACGCGGCGATGGCGGCGGCTATGTAGGCCTTGGCGCGCCGCGCGGCCTGCGGCGGCGGATCGCCCGCGCCGAGCCGCGCGGCCAGCGCCGAGGACAGGGTGCAGCCGGTGCCGTGGGTGTTGCGGGTGTTGGTGCGCGGCGTCGACAGCTCGATGACGCCGTCGCGGGTCAAGAGCAGATCCGTGGCCATGGGCCCGGCCAGATGCCCGCCTTTGATCAGCACGGCCTCGGCGCCCAAGGCGCGCAGCCGTTCGCCCTGCGCCTGCATGGCCTGAAGGTCCGCCGCCTCCGGCGTTCCCAGCAGGTCGGCCGCCTCAGGCAGGTTCGGCGTCAGCACCGCCGCGCGCGGCACGAGCAGGTCTCGCAGCGCCGCTACGGCGTCGGGCGCGAGCAGCCGGTCGCCGCCCTTGGCCACCATGACCGGGTCGAGCACGATGGGGGCCTGCAGCCCGTCCAACGCGTCGGCGACCGCCGCGACCGTGCGCGCGTCGCCGAGCATGCCGATCTTGACGGCGTCGATGCGGATATCCGAGCGGATCGCGGCGATCTGGGCGACGATCATGTCGGGCGGGACCATCTCGACGGCGCTTACGCCGCTTGTGTTCTGGGCCGTCAGCGCGGTGATCGCAGCCATGGCGTAGCCGCCGTTGGCGCAGATGGCCTTGATGTCGGCCTGGATGCCGGCCCCGCCCGAGGGATCGGAGCCGGCGATGGAGAGGATGTTGGGGATCACGGGGTGGATCACGGGGGGGATCACGGGGCGCTCCATCGGTCGAGGAAGGCCCGCGCGGCCGCTTCGGGATCGGCCGCGCGGGAAATGGCGGAGACGGCCGCGACGCTAGCGCATCCGGCCGCCCGGACGGCGGGGATGTCGGGCGCGTCCAGCCCTCCGATCGCCATGCAAGGGAGGTCGGTCGCGCGGGCGATGCGGGCCAGGCCGTCGAAGCCCAGCGGGGGCGCGTGGTCCGGCTTTGTGGAGGTCGCCCGCACGGGGCCGACGCCGAGATAGGTCACGCATCCCGGCGGGATCGCCGCGAGTTGATCCGCCGCCTCGATGGACAGGCCGAGCACCGCATCCGGCCCGATCCGCGCGCGCGCCTCGGCCGGATCGCCATCGGTCTGCCCCATGTGCAGCCCGGCGGCGCCCACCTCCCGAACCAGCGCGACCCGGTCGTTCAGGATCAGAGCGGCCCCCAGCGGATCGAGGCGGGCGGACACGGCGCGGGCCAGGTCCGCGAAGGCCCGGTCGTCCAGCGTCTTTTGGCGCAGCTGAACCCATCGGGCGCCGCCGCGCGCGGCACGCTCCGCCTGCTCGGGGATGGGCAGCGGCGCCTCGGCATCGGTCACGAAGCAGAGCGGCGGGATCATGCCGGCGCGATCCGGGCCGTGGCGTCCAGGTCCTCGCCCGTCATCGCGTGCAGCGCGTCGAGGAAGGCGACCTGGAAGCTGCCGGGCCCCTGCGCCGTCCGCGCCGCCGCCTCGCCCGCGGCGCCGTAATAGGCGAGCGCCGCCGCCGTCGCCTCGAAGGCGGGCGCGACGGCGGCGAAGGCCGCGACAACGCCGGTGAGCGCGCAGCCGAGCGCCGTCACGCGCGGCATGATCGGATCGCCGTTGGCGATGCGGACGGCGCGCGCCCCGTCGGTCACGAAGTCCACGGGGCCGGTGACGGCGACGACGGCCCCCGTCCGCGCGGCGAGTTCGCGTGCGCCCGCCTCGGCCGCCGCCACGGCGTCGGCGGCGTCTGCGCCGCGCCCCTGCGCCTGAGCGCCGGAAAGGGCGAGGATCTCCGAGGCGTTGCCCCGGATCGCCGTCGGCCCCAGCGCGAGCAGCCGCGCCCCCGCCTCCCGCCGGAGCGCCGTCGCGCCGACCGCCACCGGGTCCAGCACCCAGGGCTTGCCCTGCGCGCCCGCGGCCTCGGCGGCGAGGGCCATGCAGTCGGTCCACTCGGCGTCCAGCGTGCCGATGTTGATGCTGAGCGCCGCGGCGAGCCCTGCGAACTCCGCCGCCTCGCCCCGCGCATGCACCATGGCGGGAGAGGCGCCGGCGGCGAGCATGACGTTCGCCATGACGTTCATGGCGACGTGGTTGGTGATGTTCTGCACCAGGGGCGCGGCGGCGCGCATGGCCTGCAGGTGGCGTGACGGGGCGTCCATGATCATCCCTCGATCGAGCGACGGGGATGTCGGAGGGGCCTGCGGGCGCAGGCCGTCCGCAACTTCCTCCGCCGGTATGAGCCGGTTCAGGTTCCAAGGGTACGTCTCAACCCGGCCGAGCGCCGGATGCCCCTGTTGCAGGCTCAGGTGTTTACGAGACCGGGCGGTTTGTCAAAGACGACGGGGGCGGCGCGCGGCGATCGGATCGCGTCGCGCCAGGGCGGCGGAGCGCGAGCGCGCCTTGGGCGGGGCGTCTCGTGTCGGCGTGGCTCGGTCGGCCGGCGAACGGGGCGCGGCGGCGTTCGGAACGTGCAGGGCAGGCGGGGGCCGCCGTTCGTCGACGGAGCCGCGGCGGTTGAGACGGGCTCTCGCCGGTCGCTCGCCGCGCGCGCGGATGCGGGTGCGTCTGGGACGCGGAGGCGGACCCCTGGCGTAGGTCCGCCGCAGGCGCGGCCCCTGGCGCAGGTCCGCCGCAGGCGCGGCCCCGCGGGCAGGGCGCGGCGGGGCAGGTTGGAGGGGCAGGTCGGCGGGCGCATCCTCGGGCGAGGGCTGGATCGGCTGGTGCAGGACGAGGGCGATAGGAGCCTTGTCGCGGAGCGCGTCCTTCAGCCGGTCCCGCTGCCTTGCCTCCCCCTCCAACCGGGAACGCATCGGCGGGGGGGCGACGCCGACCCGCCGCCGGCGCCCGCGCTCTTCCGCCCAACGGCCGGAGCCGTCGGCCGGAAGGCGTCCGCCAAGCCGGGACGGCGC
>JBCBYE010000279.1:0-6034 GCA_039816075.1 Pseudomonadota bacterium
CCCAGTCGGTCATGCCCTCGGTCAGGCCGGGCTCGACCATGCGGGTCAGAGGCACGGCGATGGTCTCGTCGCCGACGATCTTCTCCACGCCGGCCCAAAGGCTGAGCACGGCCTTGAGGTTGGGGTAGCGGGCGAATTCGGTCACCGGCCCTTCGCGGTCGTAGAGGACGGCGTCCACCTCGGTCGGGTTCACGTCTTCGGGCGCCATGACGAGGCGCACGTCCGGTCCGCCGGCAAGCGCGGCGCGCAGGGCCTCGCCCCAGACCGGGCGTTCCTCGGGCAGGCCGCCGAACAGAACCGTGAGCGTCATGGCGCGAGTCCCCTTTTTCGCTGCATCTCTCTGGTCTCCCATCCCATGCCGGGCGCGCGGTTTGAAGCCCGCGCCGCCGCGGACGCCGATCCGTCGCCTCCCGATCCGTCGCCTGCCGCGCCGTGCCGTCGGTCGCCGTCGGTCGCCGTCGGTCGCCTGGCGGGGCGCCATGCGCTAGGTCGATCGCCATGGATCTGCCGCGCCTCGCCCTTTCCGTCCGCCAGCCCTGGGCCTGGGCGATCCTGCATGGCGGCAAGGTGATCGAGAACCGCAGCGCGGGCGCGATCCGCGCCGGCGGGATGGTTCCCGGACCGGTGGCGCTGCATGCCGCGGCGGGCATGACGGAGCGGGAGTATCGCTGGGGCGTCGACCGCCTGCGCCGCCACGGGGTCGCCTGCCCGCGGCCCGAGGATCTGCCGCGCCGCTGCATCATCGGCCGGGTCGAGGTGATGGAGATCGTCTCCGCCTCCGACAGCGAATGGTTCGGCGGGCCCATGGGGCTGGTTCTGGCGCGCCCGGAGGCCTGCGCGCCGATCCCTGCGGCGGGGGCCCTGGGCTATTTCGAATGGACGCCGGGCGGGGCGCCGGCATCCGTGCAGCCTTGGATGGAGGGCTGGGACCGGCCCTCCGGCGATGCGCGCACGGGGGCGTTGTTTCCCGACCTGCCGCCCAGCTTCGCCGAGCGGCCCGAACGGCCGTCTCGAAAACGCTGAAATCGGGGACTACTCTTCAGCGAGTCCGCCGCCGGAGGATCCTGCCATGCGCCCGCCCCCGATGCTCGCCGCCGCCCTGCTGACCCTGCCCGCGACGGCGGCGCAGGCGCAGGATCTGCCGCCCGCCGGCGCCGCGATGGCCGCGTCGCTGCGCGCGGCGCACGCGGCCGGGGATCTGCCGGGGCTGCATGCCGTGGTGGTCCTGAAGGACGGGGCGCTGTTCGCCGAGGCCTATTTCGACGGCGAGGACGAGGCCTGGGGGCGGCCGTTGGGCGTGACGGAGCACGGGCCCCGCGTGCTGCACGACATCCGCTCCGTCACCAAGAGCGTGGTGTCGCTGCTCTACGGCATCGCGCTGGAGGCGGGGCGCGTGCCGCCGCCTGAGGCCTCGCTCTACGCGCAGTTCCCCGAGCATGCGGACCTCGCCGCGGATCCGGCGCGCGCGGGCATCCGGATCGAGCACGCGCTGTCGATGTCCATGGGGTTGGAGTGGAACGAGGACCTGCCCTATTCGGACCCGCGCAATTCCGAGATCGCCATGGAGTTCTCGCCGGACCGCTATCGCTATGCGCTGGAGCAGCCAGTGGTCCACGCGCCGGGCGATGTCTGGACCTATTCCGGCGGCGCCACGGCGCTGATCGGGCGGCTCATCGAGCGGGGCGTGGGCAAGCCGCTGGACGTCTACGCGGCGGAGACGCTGTTCGAGCCGCTGGGCATGGATTGGGAGTGGTTGCGGCTGGAGGGCGGACCGCCGTCCGCCGCGTCGGGCCTGCGCATGACGCCGCGCGGTCTGGCGCGGCTGGGGCAGTTGATCCTGGACGGCGGCGTCGCCGACGGACGCCGGCTGATCCCCGAGGGCTGGTTCGCGCGGGCGACCGAGCCGCGGCTGCAGACCGCGGGGCCGCTGCGCTACGGCTTGTTCTGGTGGCTGGCGCCGGGCGAGGACGCCCCGGCCTGGGCCGCCGGCATCGGCAATGGCGGCCAGCGGCTGTCGATCAATCGCGATCTGGGTCTGGTCCTCGTCGTGCTCGCCGGCCGTTACAACGATTTCGAGGCCTGGCGGCTGAGCCACGACATCTCCGTGGAGCATCTGGGCCCGGCGCTGGAGCGTGCCGGGCGCTGAGCGACGCGGCCGGGCCCAGCCCGGCCCCGGCCGGGTCAGGTCGGGGCGCGGCCTTCGGCGATCTCGTCGGCATAGCCGTGGTTGACGTCGCGATGCTCCGCCTCGTCGGCGCGCACGGCGAGGATCACGTCGCGCAGGCGCGCGTCCTGCGGCAGCTTCCAATAGTCGATGGCGAGCTGCGGCGCCGGCGGGTTGTCGTCCTTGCCGGCATCCACCTGCTCCAGATACTGGGTGTAGGAGATGACCGCCTCCTCCTCCAGATACCCGACCACGCGGTGCGCGGTCTGCGGTGCGAAAAGGTAGAGCCAGAAGTAGGCGTTGAAGAAGATCGCCTGCCCGATGAGGATCACGAAGCGCTCGAACGTCGTCGGCTGCGCGATGTGGATGAACGTCATCAGGTGCATGCGCTCGTTCTCCGCCTCGTCGAGCAGGGTGCGGATCCAGCCCTGATCGTCGCG
This sequence comes from Pseudomonadota bacterium, assembly GCA_039816075.1. GTDB lineage: Bacteria > Pseudomonadota > Alphaproteobacteria > Rhodobacterales > Rhodobacteraceae > Albimonas. Next base: position 2,605 of record JBCBYE010000279.1, read on the forward strand.
GATGTGCCGGATCGACTTGAAGTGCTGGAGCATGCCGCCGACCATGCCGGGCACGGCCGCGACCGTCTCCAACACCACGGCGCGATGACCGTAGCGCTTGGCGAAGAAGGCGTCGGCGAAGAGGCGCATGAACTTGACGATGCGCAGCGCGACGCGGTCGGTCGTGTCGCGCGGCTCGCGATGGGCGTGGAGCGCATGGGCGTCGTCGCGGGGCGCGACGTCGGCGATGGTGGCGTCCTGGGGCATGACATCCCTCCGTTGCAGCACGGTGCAATATGTGGGTCGCGGCGGCGCGCAATCCATGCGGCGGCCCGGCGCGCGGCGGGCTGACGCGCGCGTCAGGCGGCCGCGCCGGATCCCGGCGCCGATGAGACGTGACCGCGGGAGGGGCCGGCGGCGGCCCCTCAGGCGCGCGGGCGGTGGATGTGGGCGGACTGGATCAGGCCGAAGGCGATCATCAGCACCAGCATGGCCGACCCGCCGTAGCTGACCAGCGGCAGCGGCACGCCGACCACGGGCGCCAGCCCCATGACCATGGCCATGTTGACCGAGAAGAACAGAAAGAACGCCGCCGCCAGCCCGCCGGTCAGCAGCGCGCCGTAGCGGTCGCGATTGGCCATCATGGACACCATGCAGAACACGGTGATCAGGCCGTAAAGCGTCAGGAGCGTCAGCGTGCCGGCCAGGCCGAACTCCTCGGCCAGGGTGGTGAAGATGAAGTCCGTGTGCTTTTCGGGCAGGAAGTTGAGCCGCGTCTGCGTCCCCTGCATGAAGCCGCGGCCGCCCAGTCCGCCGGAGCCGAAGGCGATCTTCGACTGGGTGATGTGATAGCCGGCGCCCAGGGGGTCGGATTCGGGGTTCAGGAAAGTCTCGATCCGCCGATACTGGTAATCCTTGAGGATCTGCCATTCGGTCCCGCGCGAGGTCAGGACCGCGGCCACCAGGCCCGAGCCGGTCGCCGCCGCCGCGCCGAAATAGGCCCAGTGCACGCCGGCGAGCCACATCACGGCGGCGCCGCCCAGCGCGATCAGCAGGGCCGTGCCCAGATCGGGCTGCTTGAGCACCAGCGCCATGGGCACGGCGATCAGCAGGGCCGGCGGGATCAGCCAGAGCGGGCGGGAGACCTTGGCGCGGTCCAGCCAGTCGTAGTAGCGCGCCAGCGCCATGGCGACGCCGATCTTCATCAGCTCCGACGGCTGCAGCTGGATGAAGCCCAGATCGATCCAGCGCGTGGCGCCCATGCCCGTGGCGCCGACGAACTCCACCGCCACCAGCAGGCCGAGCGCCGCCAGATAGGCCAGCGGCGTCAGCGTCCGCCAATAGCGCACATGCACCGCCGCGATGAAGAGCATGATCGCCAGGCCCATGCCGAAACGCACGGCCTGCCGGCCGGCCCAGGGCTCCGCCGAGCCGCCGGCGACGCTGTAGAGCATCAAGAACCCCGCGAAGGACACGGCGCAGAGCGTCAGCGCCAGCCCCCAGTGGAAGCGCAGGATCTTCTGCAGCGGGGAGAGCGTCGCTTCGGGCGGGGCGAGGCGGGCCATGGGGCGGGGTCCTCGGGCTCAGGCGCGCTGCGGGCCGCCGCGGGGCGGCGTGACGACGGGCGCGTCCGGCGCCGCGGGGCGCGGGGCGGGGGGGCGCATGCGCTCTTCCTGGATGCGCCGGCGCTCGTTCGGCGGATAGGCGGCGAGCGGCGGCTCCCCGCGCCAGAGAGCGCGCATCATCACGTCGCGCGCGATGGGCGCCGCGGCCTTGGAGCCGCCGCCGCCATGCTCCACGATCACGGTGACGGCGTAGCGCGGGTCGTCGTAGGGGGCGAAGCCGACGAAGAGGGCGTGATCGCGCCGCTCCCATGGCAGATCCTCGTTGCGGAACACGCCGTTGGCGCGTTCGGCCGCGGTGATGCGGCGGACCTGGCTGGTGCCGGTCTTGCCGGCCATGCGCGCGGTTTCGTCGTAGATGCGGCTGCCGCGCGCGGTGCCGCGGCGACCATGCATGACGTCGAGCATGCCCTCGCGCACCATGCGCAGATGCGCGCCGTTGACGTCGAGCAGCGCCGGCTGCGGGTCGGGCAGGGGCCGCCCGCCTTCGCCGCGCACCAGACGCGGCGACACCGCGCGGCCCGAGGCGATGCGCGCGGTCATCACGGTCAGCTGCAAAGGCGAGGTCAGGACGTAGCCCTGGCCGATGCCGGCGTTGAACGTATCGCCGATCAGCCAGCTTTGATCGTGCACGCGCCGTTTCCAGTCGCGGGTCGGCGTCAGTCCTTCGGAGACCGCGGGCAGCGGCAGGCCGTGGCGCTGGCCCAGGCCCAGGCGACGGGCCATGTTCGTGATCGCATCGACGCCGACGCGGCGCGCGACCTCGTAATAGTAGACGTCGCAGGACTGCTCGAGGCTTTCCTTGAGGTCGACGCGGCCATGTCCGCCGCGCCGCCAGCAGTGAAAGAAACGGTCGCCCAGCTTCAGCCTGCCGTTGCAGAACACCGTCTCGGACCGGTCGATCACGCCCGCTTCCAGCGCCGCCAGCGCCACGACCATCTTGTAGGTGGAGCCCGGCGGGTAGACGCCCGAGACGGTCTTGTTCGACAGCGGGCGGTAAGGATCCTCCAGCAGCGCGGTCCAGGCGGGCGAGGAGATGCCGAAGACGAACTGGTTCGGCTCGAACGCCGGGGAGGAGGCGCAGGCGACCAGGTCGCCGGTGGCGATGTCCATCACCACGGTCGCCGCGCTTTCGCCGTTCATGCGCTCCATCGCGTAGCGCTGCAGATCAAGGTCGACGCTGAGCTGCAGATCATCGCCGGAGCGGCCGTCCTCGCGGCCCAGCTCGCGCACGACGCGGCCGCGGGCGTTGACCTCGATGCGGCTGAGGCCGGCCTCGCCGCGCAGGTCGCCCTCGCGCCGGGTCTCGACCCCGGTCTTGCCGATCTTGAAGTCCGGGATCTGCAGCAGCGGCGTGCGGCCCTGGTCGTCGTCGATCTCCCGCTCGTTCACCCGGCCCACGTAGCCGACGATGTGCGAGAGCGCGTCGCCTTCGGGGTAGAAGCGCGTCAGCCCCGCCTCGACGTCCACGCCGGGCAGGGCGGGGGCGTTGGCGGCGATGCGGGCGAAGTCTTCCCAGGTGAGATGCTCGGTCACCGTCACGGGGACGAAGCTGGACTTGCGGCGCACTTCGCGCAGCACCCGTTCTCGATCCCGGTCGGAGACGGGGATGAGGCGGCCGAGCCGGTCGAGCGTCTCCTCCACGTCGCCTGCCTGCTCGCGGATCAGAAAGACGCGGTAGTTCTGCCGGTTTTCGGCCAACGGACGGCCGGCGCGGTCGAAGATGCGGCCGCGGGCCGGGGGGATCAGGCGGATGTTGATGCGGTTCTCTTCGGCCAGAAGGCGGAAGCGGTCCGCCTCCTCCACCTGAAGCTGGCGCATGCGCCAGC
>JBCBYE010000310.1:0-5714 GCA_039816075.1 Pseudomonadota bacterium
CTCTCCTGGCGCCGGAGCGTCACAAGCCCGCGCCGCCCTCCGGCCAGGCGTCGGGACGAAGCCCAAGCCTACGCCCTCCCCACCCTCTCGCGCAGCGAATTCGCGCGCCGGGACTGCGGACCTGCCATCCGGCGCTTTCGCCAAGGGCGGAAGGGCCGCCCCATGCGGACCGTCATCACCCAGTCGCGCCCCATGCCCGGCGCCTGCGAGGACCTGCCCGCCGCCGTCCAAGATGCGTGACGTCGGCACGACCGCTCCATGACCCCTCGTCGCGCCACGGCAAGACCCGCCTCACGCTCGTCAAAAGCACCTTTTTCCTTGCCATTCGCCCCAATCCCCCCCATCTCCTAAGCGCTGAGTTCTTCCATCGACCGCTGTCTCCCTCACCGGCTTCAGTCCCTCGATCTCGAATGACGAAGCGAACCGCCGCACGCATCCCGCGCGCGGCCCACGTGAAGGAAACGCGACATGGCCACCGGCGCAGTCAAATGGTTCAACGCCACCAAGGGCTTCGGCTTCATCCAGCCCGATGACGGCGGCAAGGACGTCTTCGTCCACATCTCCGCGGTGGAGCGGGCCGGCCTCTCGGGCCTCAACGACGGGCAGAAGGTCTCCTACGACCTCGAAGCCGACCGTCAGGGCCGCAGCTCGGCCACCAATCTGCAGCTGGCCGACTGACCTCGACCGCTGAAAGCACCGGCGGCGCCCCACGGCGCCGCCCCCGGCGCACGATCCGCGCCGGCGGGCCGCCCGCCCGGATGGGATAACCGCACGACTCGGCGCCCCGCGACGGCGAGTGGTCCAGCGTGCCGCGCCCTGGCACGGTTCAGGCCTCTCCGGCCAGCCTCTCGCGCTCTTCGTGAGCCGCGATCCGAGGTTCGAGACGTCCGCGCGCAGCGCTCCCCATGACGCCGGCTCATCCTGACGCCCCATCGAACCGGGCATCAGCCGGCCGCTCCAAGCCATGCCCGTCCCTCACGTGCGCACGTGCAGATCGGCCGAGGCGGCGACGCGCTTCCCCCTGCGCAGGAACTGGACGAAGCGTTCCCGGCCCGTGACGTCGCCGCGCCGGCGCAGAGCGGTGTCGTTGCAGCGCCGGCATGCGCGCTAGCGCAGGCTCCCATGAGGAAGAACGCGGCCCAGGCCGGGGCCGCAGACACATCCCGCCCCCGCGGCGGCGCCGACCGGACCGAGCAGGGGCCGCACTCGCGCGACCATCGGAACGTCGCGCGCCGACCCGCCCGGGCGTCGTTCGCCGTGGGCGTCAGGTCCAGGCTGCGGCGCCGATGGCGGCGCGACCCAGGCGTTTCGCGCGAGGCCGCCCGGCCGGGCGACGCGCCCGCGACTCAGCCGCCGCGGAACGTCCGGTCGAAGACCAGGCCGCCCCAGCCGCGCGCCTTCGCCGCGGCGACGTTCTCGGCCTTGTCGTCGATGAACCACAGATCGGCGCCCGAGGCGCCTGTCGCCGCCTCCATCGCCGCGTAGATCTCCGGCTCGGGCTTGAGCGCGCCGAGGCGGCCGCTGACCACCTCCACGTCGAAGCCGCGCAGGGTCTCGTACTTCGCCTGCGCCTCGATCCAGGTGTCGGCGGCGAAGTTGGTGAGCGCGGCGATGCGCATCCCCTCGGCCCGGCCGCGCTCCATCAACGCCGCGGTCTCGGGGATGGCAGGCGCGAACATCTCCGACCAGCGCGACCGCCACATCAGAATGGGCGCTGCGTCGTCCGGGTGCGTCCGGGCCCAGTCGCGCACGCGAGGGGCGAGCTCGCCTCGGTCGCCGAGCAGGTTCATGGCGTGCAGGTCGACGCGCTTGAAGAACGCTTCGCGGTCGGCGGGGTCTGGAAAGCGGTCCATGTAGATCCGCTCGGGCTCCCACCCGACCAGAACGTTGCCCACGTCGAAGACCAGCCATGTCGGCGAGGCGGCGCGGACGGCGGCCCAAAGGCGTTCCACAAGCTCCTGGTTCAAAGCGTTTCCCTTCAAACGGCTCTGGGCGCGATGGCCCGGAGCCGACGACCCGCCCGACGCGGACGGACCGCCGGACGCGGACGGACCGTCGGACCGGATCGGGCCATCAGCCATAGGCCTCCATCGGAGGGCAAGTGCAGACGAGGTTGCGGTCGCCGAAGGCGTTGTCCACGCGGTTGACCGGCGCCCAGTACTTGTCGACCCGAAAGGCGCCCGGCGGGTAGCAGGCCTGCTCCCGCGAATAGGGGCGATCCCAGTCGCCGACCAGGTCCTCCACCGTGTGGGGCGCGTTCTTCAACGGATTGTTCTGCGGGTCGAGCTTTCCCTCCTCGATCGCCGTCGCCTCCTGGGCGATGGCGAGCATGGCGTCGCAGAACCGGTCGAGTTCGGCCTTCGGCTCGCTCTCCGTCGGTTCCACCATCAGGCAGCCGGCGACGGGCCAGCTCATGGTCGGGGCGTGAAAGCCGCAGTCGATCAGGCGCTTGGCCACGTCGTCGACGCTGACGCCGGCCCGGTCCATCATCGGGCGGGTGTCGAGGATCAGCTCATGCGCCACCCGGCCCGCGCCGCCGGCGTAGAGGATGGGATAAGCGCCTTTCAGCCGCTCGGCGATGTAATTGGCGTTGAGGATGGCGACCTTGGTGGCCTGTGTGAGCCCCTCGCCCCCCATGGCGAGACAGTAGGCCCAGCTGATCGGAAGGATCGAGGCGGAGCCCCAGGGGGAGCCGCTGACCGCGCCCTCGCCCGCCGCCGGGTCGCCGGGCAGATGCTCGGCCAGATGCGCCTTCACGCCGATGGGGCCCATGCCGGGGCCGCCGCCGCCATGGGGAATGCAGAAGGTCTTGTGCAGATTCAGGTGGCTGACGTCGGCGCCCACGTCCCCGGGACGGGAGAGCCCGACCATGGCGTTGAGGTTGGCGCCGTCCAGATAGACCTGCCCGCCATGCTCATGCGTGATCGCGCAGACCTCGCGAACCGTCTCCTCGAAGACGCCGTGGGTCGAGGGATAGGTGATCATGCAGGCGGCGAGACGGTCGGCGTGCTCGGCCGCCTTTTCGCGGAAGTCGACGAGGTCCACGTCGCCGTTGTCGGCCGCCTTCACGGGAACCACGGTCATGCCGCACATCTGGGCGGAGGCGGGATTGGTGCCGTGGGCGGAGGTGGGGATGAGGCAGATGTCGCGTTGCGGCTCCCCGCGCGCCACGTGGTAGCGGCGGATGGTCAGAAGGCCCGCATACTCGCCCTGGGCGCCCGAATTGGGCTGCATCGACATGGCGTCGTAACCGGTGGAGCGGCAGAGCTTTTCGGCCAGGTCCGCCACCATCTCGGCATAGCCGGCCTGCTGTTCGGCAGGGGCGTAGGGGTGGATGGCGCTGAACTCGGGCCAGGAGATCGCCTGCATCTCCACCGTCGCGTTCAGCTTCATAGTGCAGGAGCCAAGCGGTATCATCGCGCGGTCGAGCGCCAGGTCGCGGTCGGCGAGGCGGCGCATGTAGCGCGTCATCTCCGCCTCGGCGCGGTTCATGTGGAACACCGGGTGGGTCAGGTAATCGGAGGCGCGCAGCAGGCCTGCGGGCAGGCGCGGCACGGCCGAAACGGCGTCGGCGCTCATGGCGCCGCCGAAGGCCCGCCAGACGCTTTCCAGCACGGCGGGGCGCACGGCCTCGTCCAGCGTGATGCCTATGCGGTCGGTCCCGACGCGGCGCAGGTTCACGCCTTCGGCCTCGGCCGCGCGCAGGATCACGCCCTGCAGGGCGCCGACCTCGACGGTCAGGGTGTCGAAGAACACCGCGGGGGCGACGTGAAAGCCCAGGGACTCCAGCCCTTTGGCGAGCTGCGCGGTCTTGGAATGCACGCGCTGCGCGATCGCCTTCAGGCCCGAAGGTCCATGGAACACGGCGTACATGGAGGCGATGACCGCCAGCAGCGCCTGGGCCGTGCAGACGTTCGACGTCGCCTTCTCCCGCCGGATATGCTGCTCCCGCGTTTGCAACGACAGACGGTAGGCGCGGTTGCCGCGGGCGTCGACGCTGACCCCGACCAGCCGCCCCGGAAGCCCGCGCTTGAGCGCGTCGCGGCAGGCCATGTAGGCCGCGTGCGGCCCTCCCGCGCCCATGGGCACGCCGAAGCGCTGGGTGGAGCCGACGGCAATGTCCGCCCCCATCTCGCCCGGCGCCTTGAGCAGGGTCAGCGCCAGCGGATCGGCCGCGACGCAGGCCAGCGCCTTCGCCTCGTGCAGCGACGCGATGACGTCGGTGAAATCATGCACATGCCCGTGGGTGCCGGGGTATTGGAACAGCGCGCCGAACACGGCCGTAGGGTCCAGATCCGCGAACGGATCGCCGACGATCACCTGCCAGCCCAGCGGCTCCGCCCGCGTCCTCACCACGCCGATGGTCTGCGGGTGACAGTCCTGATCGACGAAGAACGCCTTGGCCTTGGACTTGGCGGAGCGTTGGCACAGCGCCATGGCCTCCGCCGCCGCCGTCGGCTCGTCCAGCAGCGAGGCGTTGGCGACGTCCAGCGCGGTCAGATCCGTGACCATGGTCTGGAAGTTCAGCAGCGCCTCGAGCCGGCCCTGGCTGATCTCAGGCTGATAGGGCGTGTAGGCGGTGTACCAGGCGGGGTTTTCTAGGATGTTCCGCTGGATCGCCGGGGGCGTGACGGTGCCGTGGAACCCCATGCCGATCAGGGAGTGCATAACGCGGTTGCGGTCCGCCGTCTCCCTCAGCCGAACGAGCACCTCGCTTTCCGACAGGGCCGGGCCCCAGGCCAGCGGTTCGGCCTGGCGGATCCCCTCGGGCACCGTTTCGGCGATCAGCTGGTCGAGGCTTTCGACGCGGCAGGCGGCCAGCATCTCCTCCATCTCGGCCGGCGAGGGGCCGATATGGCGACGGTTGGCGAAATCGTAGGGATCGTAGTCGGTGAAGGCGAAGGACATGCGGCGCTCCGGCGAAAGGGAAAACGTCAGTCGATCAGGGCTTTGTAGGCATCCTCGTCCAGGAAGGCGTCGAGGGCCGAGGCGTCCTGGATCTTGATCTTGAAGAACCAGGCCTCGCCCTCCGGGTCCTCGTTGACCAGAGCGGGATTGGCGACGATGGCATCGTTCACCTCGGTGATCTCGCCCGCGAGCATGGCGTTGATCTCGGAGGCGGCCTTGACGGACTCGATGGTCGCGATCTCGGCGCCTTCGGCGAACTCGTCGCCGGCGTCGGGCAGCTCGACGAACACGACGTCGCCCAACTGCTCGGCCGCGTGGATCGTGATGCCGACGGTGACGACGTCGCCCTCGAGCGACAGCCATTCATGGTCTTCGGTGAACTTCATCGCGCAGGGTCCTTCAGCGTTTGTAGCGATGGGGAACGAAGGGAAGCGGGTGGACGGCGGCCGGCAGACGCTTGCCGCGCACCTCGCCCCAAAGCGGGGTTCCCGGGGCGGCCAGCGCCGCGGGGAGGCAGGCCATGGCGACCGGGCCTCCGGCGGTGGCGCCGAAGGTGCCGGAGGAAATCTCTGCTGCCGGCGCCTCGGCGTTTTCGGCGTCGAAGAGAGGGACGTGGGCGCGGAAGGGGGCGCGGCCCTCGGGGCGGATGCCGACGCGCAGGCGCGCGGGACCGTCGGCCAGCTGCGACAGGATGCGGCCGGCGCCCGGGAAGCCGCCCTCTCGGTCGCCGCCCGCACGACGCGCTTTCTGGATGGCGAAGGTCAGGCCCGCTTCGACCGGCGACGTCGCCGCATCGATGTCGGAGC
>JBCBYE010000789.1:0-1930 GCA_039816075.1 Pseudomonadota bacterium
GATGAAGACCGTGTCGATGGTCACGTCCTGAAGGCGCGTGCCGGGCGTGAGGCCCATGTAGTCGAGGCTGCGCTGGGCCGCGGCGACCTTGCCGCCCGCGAAATCCTCCGGGCGGGGCACGACGGCGCTGATCGGCAGCACGTCCTCGGGCGAGGTGCCCCATGTGACGACCGGCTCGATGTCCTGCGCGTTGAGGATCACGGTCTTGTCGTAATGCGCGCCGGGATCGGACTTGAGGGTTTTCCAGTACTCCAGCGCGATTTCCCACGCGGCGCCCTTGGGGGCGTAGGGGCGGCCCTTGACGTAGTCGAAGGTTTTCTGGTCCGGCGCGATCAGGCCGGCGCGGGCGCCGCCCTCGATGGCCATGTTGCAGACCGTCATGCGGCCTTCCATCGACAACGCCTCGATCGCCTCGCCGGCGTATTCGATGACATGGCCGGTGCCGCCGGCGGTGCCGGTCTCGCCGATGACCGTCAGGGTCAGGTCCTTGGCGGTGACGCCGACGGGCAGGGCGCCGTCGATGCGCACCAGCATGTTCTTGGACTTCTTCTGGATCAGCGTCTGGGTGGCGAGCACATGCTCCACCTCCGACGTGCCGATGCCATGGGCGAGGGAGCCGAAGGCGCCGTGGGTGGCGGTGTGGCTGTCGCCGCAGACGATGGTCATGCCCGGCTGGGTGATCCCCTGCTCCGGCCCGATGATGTGCACGATGCCCTGGCGAACGTCGTCGACGTCGTAGATCTCGATGCCGAAATCGGCGGCGTTCTTGCGCAGCACCTCGACCTGGATGCGGCTTTCCTCGTTCTCGATCCCGTCGGCGCGGTTGAGGTCGGTGGGCACGTTGTGGTCGGGCGTGGCGACGGTCGCCTCGGGGCGGCGCACCTTGCGGCCGGTCAGGCGCAGGCCTTCGAAGGCCTGGGGCGAGGTGACCTCGTGGACGAGGTGCTTGTCGATATAGAGCACGCAGGTGCCGTCCTCGGCCTCATGCACGAGATGGGCGTCCCAGATCTTGTCGTAGAGCGTCTTGGGGGCGGTCATGGCGGGCGTCTCCCGGGAGAATGTCTTGGGTCTTCAGGCGTCGTCGGCGGGCGCTCGGCGCGGCGGGGGCGCGGCGAGGCCGAGAAAGCGCCAGGGCAGCCGGGCGCGGTCGGCGATGTCGACGAGGCGGACCATGCGCCCTCATATTCGCGCGCGGCGCCAGCGGCAAGCGCCCCGACCCGGCGCACGCCCCGCCCGCCCCCCGCGCGCGCCGGGTCCGGGGCGCTTGCCGCTGGCGAGGTCAGTTCGCGCGGCGGGCGGGGATCAGCGTGGCGGCGGCGACGCCGCCCAGGATCAGCGCGGCGGCGGGCCAGAAGCGGGGCGAGGCGGCCTCATCCAGAAACGCTATTCCGCCGGCGAGGGCGATCAGCGGCACGGTCAGCTGCGCCACCGCGGCGAGCGAGGCGTCGAGCCGCGGCAGGGCCGCATACCAGACCGCATAGCCCGCGCCCGAGGCCAGGGCGCCGGAGGCGACGGCCAGCGCCACGCCGGTCGAGGTCGCCTCGCTCGGCGCGCCGGTCAGGAGCAGAAGCGCCGCGGCGGGCGCGCACAGCACGAAGGCGCGTCCCATGTCCTCCGTCGGCGCGACGGAGCCTCGGCCCCGCAGGGAAAACACCGCCCAGGCGAGCCCCGCGAAGGCCATCAGGAGCGACGGGACCAAGGGCGGGGCCGCCGCGCCCGGCAGGGCGATCCACGCGAGGCCGGCGAGCCCCGCCGCGGCGCCGGCCCAGCGCGCGGGACTCGGACGCTCCCCGCCCCGCAGGGCGCCGGCGAACATGCCGGTCTGCACGGCCCCGAACAGGATCAACGCGCCGAGGCCGGCATCGAGCGCCACGTAGGCGAAGGAGAACGGCGCCGCGTAGAGGAACAGCGCGGCGGCGGATGCGGGCGA
>JBCBYE010000605.1:0-2946 GCA_039816075.1 Pseudomonadota bacterium
CGCGACGGCGCGCGGCGCGGCGCGCGGGCGCGTTCGGCCCGACCGGGCGCGCCGGCGCGCCGATGCGCGGCCCCCCCCCGCCGCCTTGGGCGCCGTCAGGCCGTTGCAGGACCACGAAAAACCCCGCCGCGAAGGGATCGCGGCGGGGTCGTCGGAGCCCTGCGCAGGGGCTCGGTCCGGCTTCGGCCGATCAGTTCGGCAGGAACTCCGGCAGGCGCGTCATGGCGCTGTTGAGCATGGACTGCAGCCGCGCCTCGGCTCCGGCCACGTCCGTGCCGACGATGGGCGTCATCAGCCGCACCAGCGCGCCGTCGGTGCGCCCGCGCGTGACGGTGTTGTACATGGAGCCCGCCTTGGCCGCGAAGTCGTTGGTGTAGACGTCGCCCGCCTGATCGAACCAGTACCAGACCAGCTGCCGCTGTTCCGAGCCCTTCTGGATGATCGCGCGGTTGACCTCGAACGGCGCGACGCCGGTGTCGGCCGCGGGGGTCACCTGATGCTCCTCGATGTTGAACATCTCCCACCCGCCGGCGGGCAGGCAGACCTCGGGCGAGTGGATGCCCGACCCCTCGGTCTGCTTCTCGTACCAGGCCACGAAGAGGTCCACGGGGGCCTCGTAGTCGCGGTTGACGTAGTAGGCCGAGAGATAATCGTCGGCGCCCAGCACCCGCTCCACCCCCGGATCGAGGATGTCGAACTGGCCGGCCCAGCCGTCGAGCTGGCGCGGGAACACGGCGAAGTCGCGGCGATCCACCTCCACCGACTGGCTGGACGGGGCGGCGTAGACCGCGGCGGAGACCGCCAGGCCCAGCGCCGCGGCGACGCCCAGGGCGCGGGTCGCCGGCACGGCCAGCGAGCGCTTGAGCTGCGGCACGACTTCCGTGAACTCCAGATCCAGCGCGTCGGAGATGGAGCGGCGGTCGCCGGTGAAGAGCTGCATCACCAGCACCATGCCGAACAGAAGCCCGATGCAGGAGGCGAAGATAACCCAGCCTTCGAAATAGTGCAGGAAGCCTTCGGCATGCTCGATGCCGTAGGAGTTCACCAGCACGCCGATGACCCCGATGCGGAAGGAATTCATGAACACCGCGATGGGCACCGCCGACAGCAGCAGCGTCGCCTTGATCCACCACGGCCCCTTGTAGAGCACGCAGAAGATGTAGCTGAAGCTCATGATCGGGAAGAGATAGCGCAGCCCGGAGCAGGCCTCGGCCACCAGCAGCTTGAACTCGCCCAGATCGATGATGTGCCCGTCGAGATAGACGGGAATGCCCGCGAGGCGCACGAAGTAGACCCCGACCTCGGAGCTGACGCCCTGCAGGAAGACGGTGATCGGCCAGTAGATGAAGTTCGGGATCGGCAGCATGAACACCAGGTGCAGCACCGCCGGCCAGAAGAAGATGCCGCGGCGAAAGCCGAAGCAGACCAGCACCATGCCGGCGACCCAGATGATCATGGAGTAGAACACCAGGTCGGGGATGCGCACCATGTTGCCGAAGGCGGCGATGACGAAGGCGGCGCCGATGATCCACAGGCCCGTGCGGCGGTCGCGGATCTCATGCTGCACCGGCGGCACCTGCGACATCTCGCGCAGGAACATGAAGGCCGAGAGCACGGGGATCAGCGGCCCGTGCGAGTATTCGGGCTTGGACCATTCGTAGGCGAGGTTGGTGGCGCCGAACCAGAACAGCGGGATCGGCGCGAGCGCGGCGAGCAGAAGCAGCAGGAAGCCCCCGCGCTCCTTGAGGAAATCGGACGGCGCGGCGCCGGCGGTTCCACGGGTCAAGCTGGTCGTCATGGCGCTGCGCGCTCCCCTGAAAGTCTTGCGCCCGCCCGCGCGCATCCTGCGGCGCCTCGGGCGGCGATCGTCCCCTGAGCACGGCGCGGCGGCTGTCTGGCCCCCGGACCTGCGTCTCCCACGCATTGCGCATTAGCACGCAATTCGAAACTTCGCGCCTCGGCGTCCGGGCACGGACCCTCACGTTTCCGCGACCCCATGCGACGGAACGCGTTTCCGTTCCGTTATGCGCCAGGCGATGGGGCGCGCGCAACCGGCGCGGGCGCCGCATGCCGGGGACGTGCGGCGGCGGCGCGGATCAACGGTTCGTCAAGGCGCGGCGCCGGCGGGACGGCGATTCGGCCTCTCGGCACGGCGCGGGCCGTGACGCCTCGGCACGGCGCGGGCCGTGACGGCGCGGAGGCGCGCGCCGCGGCGCCAGGCCGCCGGGCCTCGGGTTTGCGGCGCGCGCCGCGGCGCGCTATCGCCTGCCCCGGGTCCGGATCGCGGATCGCAGCGGGCCGCGTCGCGGCCGGAGGCGTCAGGTGAGCGCAGGGTCCCCCCTCTCGACCCCTCGGATCTCGGCGGAGACGGCCGTCGGATCGGCGACCGGCCCCGCCGGCGGCCCCGCCGACGGACCCCCTGGCGGCCCCCCTGGCGGCCCGACGGGGCGCGGCCGGACGCGGTTCGGCCGAGGGCCGACCGCCGGGGGCCGTTCCATCGCCTGGACGGGCTGGGCGCTGGCGCTGCTGTGCATGGCGCCGGCGATCTCCGTCGGGCTGACGGCGGCCTTCGGGGACTGGGGCCTGTGGCGCACGCTCGCCGACACGGTCCTGCCTCGCTACGCCGGCGCGACCCTGCGCCTCGCCGGGCTGGTGGCGCTGGGCACGGCGCTGATCGGCGTGGGCGCGGCGGTGCTGACGACCGCCTTTCGGTTTCCCGGCCGACGGCTGTTCGAGGTCGCGCTGGTCGCGCCCCTGGCGTTTCCCGCCTACGTGCTCGCCTACGCCTACACCTGGTTCTTGGACCATCCCGGGCCGGTGCAGACCCTGCTGCGCGAGGTCACCGGCTGGGGCCCGCGCGACTACTGGTTCCCCGAGATCCGGTCCGAGGGCGGCGCCGCGCTGATGCTGGTGCTGGTGCTGTATCCGTACGTCTATCTGCTGACC
>JBCBYE010000062.1:0-12068 GCA_039816075.1 Pseudomonadota bacterium
CGGCCCGTGCTGCTCCACCGCCGCGGTGGGCAGAACCGCCACGACCCGTTCGCCATCGAGCGCCGCGAACTCTTCGAAGGACAAATCCGCCCACCACCGCGCCGGCATCGCCGCGCTCCCCGCTCAGGCCGGGGCGGCGGCGACGGGCGCGTCGGCCCGCGGCCGCGGCCGCGCGCGCGCCAGCCCGGCGACCAGCGCATCGGCCTTGCGGGCCACGCGCGACAGGTGCCGGGCGCGGGAGGCGGGCGTGCTGCGATCCATGTCGTAATGGGCGGCGAAGGCGGTGCGGCAGCGCGGCGCGCAGATCAGGCGCAGGCCGCGCATCAGCGTGCGCCGGCCCGGCGCCCCGATGGCCCAGGTGAGCCGCCGGCTTGCGCCGCAGGTGGTGAAGACGCCGAGCGCCCGGATATGGGTCAGGCCCGGTCGGATCGGCCCCTCCGCCGGGTTGGAGAAGGCGATGCCGGGCGCGAGGACGCGGTCCAGCCAGCCCTTCAACGCCGCCGGCAGGCCGTACCACCAGGTGGGATAGACGAAGACCAGCGCGTCGGCGCGCGCCACCGCTTCGGCCTGGGCGGCGACGGGGCGGCGGATCGCCTCGCAATCCTCGTAGGCCTCCCAGTCGCGGCGGCCGAGACAGGGGTCGAACCCCTCGGAATAGACGTCGACCAGATCGACCTCCGCCCCGCCGGCGGCGAGGCGGGCGACGACGACGTCGCGCACGGCGGCGGTGAAGCTGTCGGGCGAGGGGTGGCAGTAAAGCACGAGCACGCGCATGCGGGCGCCTCCGGCGTCGGGCCGCGCGGGGCCGGGCGAAGGACCTCCGGGCGCGGCGGGCGGCGGGGCGTCCGAGACCGTTCATCCTCCGCCCCACTCGGAAGATGTCCGGCCGCCAAAGCCTTGCAGACTCGGCGGTTCCTCTCGCGCTAGGACGTTAGCGCAGGGCGTCAAGGGATGAACAGAGAAACCTTGCGGCGCCTGCGAGATTTCACGCCGCGGTGCAGCGCAGCCGCAGCCGGAGCCGCAGCCGCCAGAACCGGCATCGGCGCGGCGCGCCGGCGCAGCGTCAGGGGGCGGCGACCTGGGCGTCGAGTTCGGCATAGTCCGGCAGGGCGCGGTCGATGGCGCGGCCGCCGCGGACCACGATGCGATCGGATTGCGGTCGCGACAGAAGCTCCGCCCAGGACCGCGCGCGGCAGATCACAAGGTCGGCCGGGGCGCCGGGCGCCAGCGACGGCGCCGCCACGCCGCACAGGGCGGCCGGCGCGGCGGTGAAGGCGCGCGGCCAATCCTCGCGCGAATGGTCCAGATGGGCGATGCGCGTGGCCTCGCGCATCACCTCGAGCATGTCGAGATCGCCATAGGCGTAGAAGGGATCGCGCGTGTTGTCGGAGGCGAAAGCGACCTCGATGCCCCGGGCCCGCGCCTCATGCACCAGCGTCACGCCCCGGCCCCGCGGCGTGCGGCCTGCCTGCCGGTCCTGCAGGTAGAGATTGCACAGCGGCAGCGAGATCATCGAGACGCCGGCGCGCGCCACGCGGTCGAGCGTATCGAGGGCGCGCGCCTCCTCCTGCGTCGAGAGCGAACAGCAATGGCCGGCGACGACGGGGGCGTCGAAGCCCGTGCGCGCCACCGAGGCGGCGATGGCGCGCAGGGATTCGGCGGCCGGGTCCATCGTTTCGTCGGCATGGAAGTCGGCGGCGAGGCCATGGCGCGCGGCGGTGTCGAAGAAGAGGTCCAGGCGGCGGTCCAAATCATCGACCGGGTAGGTGACGGTTCCCAGCACGCCGCCGGCCTCGGCCACGACCTGCGCCAGATCGCGCCATTCGGGCGTGTCGTCGACCGCCTCGATGCCGCAAAGGCAGACCATCTGCAGCTCGATCCGCCCGGCCCATTCCGCGCGAAGCTCCCGGAACAGCGGCCAGCTGATCCCCGTCTGCGGGGCGATGGAATCGAGATGCGTGCGGATCATCCGCGTGCCGTGGGCGTAGGCGCAGCGCAGCGCGAATTCGGCCCGCGCGCGCACGTCCTCGGCCGACCAGGACGCGGCGCGGTCCTCGCCCACCGAGGTCAGGGCGCCGACGAACGTGCCGTCGGGATTGGGCGTGCGCGGCCAGATATGGCCCTTGTCGAGATGGGTGTGCGCATCGACGAAGGCGGGAAAGACCATCGCGCCGCCGAAATCCACCTCGGCGTCGGCGGGCGCATCGCCCGCCTCCAGCCGCCCGTCCGCGATCACGAGGGACAGGGGCGCCAGGTCGCCGGGCTCGCCGACCAGGCAGGCCGGCACGCGCAGGTTCTTGAGGCGAAGGCGAGGCGCCGCCGGCAGGGTCGCGAAATCCATCTCGGTCAGATCTCGCGCTTGATGGCGCTCTCGTGCCATTTGCGAAGGCAAAGATGGCTGACGAAGCTGAGGATGGCGAAGATCAGCACGCCGGTCAGCGCGATCAGGAAAAGGGCGGCGAACATGCGCGGGATGTTCAGCCGATAGCTCGATTCGAGGATGCGGAACGCCAGGCCCGAGGCCCGCCCGCCCGTTCCGGCCGCGAACTCCGCCACCACCGCGCCGATCAGGCTGAGGCCGCCGCCGATGCGCAGCCCGCCCAGAAAGTAGGGCAGCGCCGAGGGGATCTGCAGATAGCGCAGCTTCTGCCAGCGCGTCGCGCCGTAGATGTGGAAGAGGTCGCGCAGGTTGTGATCGACCGAGGCGAGGCCCAGCGTCGTCGAGGACAGGATAGGGAAGAACGCCACGATCCACGCCATGAACAGCAGCGCCACCACCTGATCGGGGATCGTGAAGAGGCCCAGGTTGATCTCCGGCGCGTAGATCAGCAGCAGCGGCGCGATGGCGATCACCGGCGTCACCTGCAACGTGATGGCGTAGGGGTAGAAGCTCAGCTCCGCCCAGCGCGACAGCGAGAACAGGATCGCCAGCCCCGCCCCCCCGATGATCGCCAGGGTCAGCGCCGCGCCGGTCGTGGTCAGCGTCACCGTCAGGCTGCCCAGCAGCGACCAGCCGTCGGTCATCAGCGTCTCCCAGATGCGGGAGGGGGCGGGCAGGATGTAGTGCGGGGTCTGCGTGACCCAGACGCGCCATTCCCAGAAGACCAGCGTGCCGACGAGGATGGCGATGGGCAGCACCCAGGTGGCGATGCGGTCGACGCGGCGGCGGCGCTGGCGCGCCAGCTCTTCGGCATCGATGGGCGCCTCGGCGGCGGCGGCCGCATCGAACGGGCCCGCTTCAGTGATCGACATGCGGCTCGTCTCCCATGGCCTCGCCCAGCGCGTCGGAGGTCGCGCGGCACCAGGCGGCGTAGTCGGCGGAGGTGCGGAACGCTTCGGCGCGCGGATAGGGCTCGTCCACGTTCAGCTCGCGGATGACGCGGCCGGGGCGCGCCGCCATGACCACGATGCGGTCGCTGAGGAACACGCTCTCGAACACCGAATGGGTCACGAAGATCACCGTGCAGTCCAGCTTGGCGCGCATCTCCAGCAGGTCGTTGTTGAGCTTGAAGCGCGTGATCTCGTCCAGCGCCGCGAAGGGCTCGTCCATCAGGATCAGCCGCGGCCGCGTCACCAGCGCCCGGGCGATGGAGACGCGCATCTTCATGCCGCCCGACAGCTCGCGCGGATAGGCCTCTTCGAAGCCCGAGAGGCCGACGGTCGCCAGCGCCTCCTCGATGTCGGCCTTGCGCGCGGCGAAGCTTTCGCCCTTGAGGCGCATGGGCAGCCAGACGTTCTGCGCCACCGTCGCCCAGGGCATCAGCGTCGGTTCCTGGAACACCACGCCCAGATCGCCGTCGCGCGATCCGCCTTCCCAGGCGATGCGCCCGGCCGTGGGGTGGATCAGGCCGGAGATCAGCTTGAGCGCCGTGGACTTGCCGCAGCCGGACGGGCCGAGCAGCGAGATGAAGTCGCCCTGCCGCACGTCGAGGCTCATGCCGCGCAGCGCCACCACGTCGCGCCCGAACACCTTGGTGACGTTCTGCATCGCCAGCAGAGGCGCACGCGCCTCGCGGGCGCCTGCCGCGGCGGCGCGGGCCGCCGAAACGTCCGGCGCGGCGGAGGGGTCCGCCGCGCCGGGGGTCTGCGTCAGGTCGTTCACCGGGTCACTCGGTGACGGACTCGATCAGCTTCTCGACCTCGGCCGCGATGGCCGCCGGCACCTCGATCAGAACCGACGGGGGCACCAGGCCGCGCTTCACCGGCAGCGCCGCGCCGGTGTTCGAAAACTCCAGCGTGTAGGACTGCGCGATGTCGATGCCGTCGGCGATCACGCCGGCCTTGACCATCTTGCCGTAGAAATCCTCGAAGGTGTCGTCGGACATGGCGCCGATGCCCAGCACCAGGCTCTTGCCGCTGTCGACGATGCCGTACTGCTTCATCTTTTCGAGGCTGAAGGCCAGCTGACCGTCCGACATGTCGGGGTTGTCGGCCTGGATCAGGGCGTTGGCGGCGGCGTTGTCGCCATAGAGATAGTTGGCCCAGCCGATGGCGGAGCCTTCGACGAAGCATTTCACCGCCTCGGGGCTCTCATCGATGGTGGCCTGCATGGTCTCCACCGTGGTGGCGTAGGTGGAGAAGCCGTAATCGGCCAGGACCCAGATGTCGGGCGCGAAACCGCCCTGCTGCTCGATCGCGTAGGGCTCGGACGTGATGTAGCCCTGCTGCGCCGAGTTGGGGTTCGCGAGGAACGGCGCGGGATTGTAGGTGTAGGGCACCCGCTTGCCGGCATCGAAGCCGTAGTCCGAGATCAGCCACTGGTAGTAGGACTGAAACCCGCCGTCGCCGATCAGCAGCTCGTCGAGGTTCTTGAGATCCTCGAAGCTGTCGGCCGCGCCCGGATGGGTCAGCAGCACCTGCGGCTCTTTCTGGAAATGCGCGGCGACGACCTTGAGGGGGATGCCCTGCTCGACCGCGTTGAACGCCTGCAGCAGGTTGCCGCCCATGTGGAAGTCGATCTTGCCGGCCAGCATCTGCGCGCGATTGTTCACCTGCGGGCCGCCGGGCAGGATCTCCACCTCCAGCCCGCACGCGGCGTAGGTGCCGTCGGCGACGGCCTGATAGTAGCCGCCATGCTCGGCCTGGGCGACCCAGTTGGTGCCGAAGCTTACCTTTTTGAGGTCCTGCGCCAGGGCCGGCGCGGCGAGGGCCGCGGCGGCGGCCGAGGCGATCAGGATCGTTCTGGGGGACATGGGCCCGCTCCCTGTGCTGTTCGATGGGCGCAGGGTGGCCCATGCGGACGGCGGGCGCAAAGGGCGACCGGGCCGAGAGGCGCGGAAATGATCTTCGGGCGCCCAAAGCATGGGCCGAACCGGGTCCAGGTGCCGCGAATGCGGGCGCCGGGCGGTCGGCGCGCCGCGCCGGCAAGGCGAATCGCGGGAGGGGGGTTTCCGGGCCTTCGCCGGCTCGGCGGTCGGGCGGGGCGCGTTTCGACGCCTCGCCGGACGCCGAAGCGCCGCCTGAAGGGGGCCTTGCCGACGGACTCGGGGGCTCGGCGGCGCCTCGATCCTCGGCGCAGCCGTCGAAAGACTTCGTTCACGTCGATCCCGCAGGCGTTAACCGGCCCCTTCAGCGGAAAGGAAACCGCAACCCGGCAGATTGGCTTTCAAGCGCCCGACGCGGGCACTGGAAGCCACCCCCCGGTCGTCCCCTCGGGGGGACGGCCGCGGCGGGAGGGGGAGCCCGATGCCCCCTCCCGCCGCCTTGGCCCGCCGCGATCTGTCGCCGGGCCGGCTTCGTGTCCCACGCGCCGCCGCCGCCGTCCGCGCAAGGGGCCCGACGCAGGCGCGCCGGCGCCGGATTTCAGGGCGAGATGCGGTCCGCGAGCCGACGCAGCGCATCCGCCACGCGCGCGCCGCGACGGCGGGGCGGCGGCGCGGCGCCCGGGACGGTCGGGATCTCGAAACCCCATGCGGCCCCGGCCTCCGCCACGAAGCGGATGCGCCACGGGTCCTCGCGGCCGAGGGTGTTCTGCCGCTGCAGCGCGGCCTCGGTCTTGATGTCGTCGTCGTCCAGCGCGACGCCGGCGGCCGCGGCCACGCGCCGGACGGCGGCGGGCAGGTCCGCGGCGGTCCGCTCGTGCTCCAGTTCGATCCAGGGCAGGTCGCGCTTGGCCAGCTCGAACCGCCAGGCCGAGGCCGTCGCCACGACGAAGCGCAGGCAGCCCTCGATCAGATCGGCGTCGTAGACCGCCTCGCGACCGTTCCCCTGCAGCCCCGCCTGCCATTGATGCGTCTGCACCGCGCGCGCCAGCGACAGGGCCTGGCCCAGCTGATCGTCGCGGGTCAGCAGCACGAAGACCGGGTTGGGATGCGCGGCGCGCATCGCGTCGAAATCGCCGAAGGCCAGCGCGTCGTGAAAATGCAGCTTGTTGCAGAACACGCCGTTGCGGCTGATCCGGCGCTTGACCAGCTCGGCGAAGGCGCCGGCGAGGTCCTGGTCGGGAAAGCGGGCCCGCAATTCCCTGAGCGCGTCGCGCCCGCAGAATTCGAACGGCCGGCCCAGCTTGCGCGTGCGCCGCATGGCGGTGGACAGAAGGCTGGAACCGCAGCGGGGGGTGGAGGCGAGCACGATGCTGCGCTCCACCGGCGCCGACCATTCGACGTCATGCGAGCTGTGCGCCGGACCTGCGGCCATGCGGCCCTCCTGCTGGCGTCGCGGATCCGGGCGGCGCGCGGTCAGTTACGCCCGGATCCGATCGTGCCGCCGGGCCCGCACGGGGGCCGGCGACGCATCAGTCGAGCTTGCTCTCCAGCTCCGGCACGGCGTCGAAGAGGTCGGCCACCAGGCCGTAGTCGGCGACCTGGAAGATCGGCGCCTCCTCGTCCTTGTTGATGGCGACGATGACCTTGCTGTCCTTCATCCCCGCCAGGTGCTGGATCGCGCCCGAAATGCCGACGGCGATGTAGAGGTCCGGCGCCACGACCTTGCCGGTCTGGCCCACCTGCCAGTCGTTCGGGGCGTAGCCCGAGTCGACCGCCGCCCGCGACGCGCCCACGGCGGCGCCCAGCTTGTCGGCGACCTTCTCGATGATCTCGAAGTTCTCCTTGGAGCCCATCGCGCGGCCGCCGGAGATGATCACCTTGGCCGAGGTCAGCTCGGGCCGGTCCGAGGCCGCGACCTTGTCCTCGACCCATTCCGAAACGCCCGGATCGGCGGCGGCGGCGATGCTTTCCACCGGGGCCGAGCCGCCCGCGGCGGAGGCGTCGAAGGTCGACGTGCGCACCGTCAGCACCTTCTTGGCGTCCGAGGACTTGACCACCTGAATGGCGTTGCCGGCGTAGATCGGCCGCTCGAACTCGTCCGCGCCCTTGATGGCGGACACGTCGGAGATGACCATCACGTCCAGCAGCGCCGCGACGCGGGGCATCAGGTTCTTGCCCTGCACCGTGGCGGGAGCGACGATGTGATCGTAATCGCCGGCGAGGCCGACGATCAGCGCCGCCAGCGGCTCCGCCAGGCCATGCCCGTAGGACGGATCGTCGGCGCAGAGCACCTTCGCGACGCCCTCGAACGTCGCGGCCTCGGCCGAGGCGCCGCCCGAGCAGCCCTCAGAGGCGCACAGCACGGTCACGTCGCCCAGCATCTTGGCCGCGGTCAGGGCCTTGGAGGTGGCGTCCGCCGCCAGCTCCGCCCCATTCATTTCAGCGATCAGCAGAACGGCCATGGTCAGATCACCCCCGCTTCGGATTTCAGTTTCTCGACCAGCTCGTCGACGGAGCCGACCTTGACGCCGGCCTGACGCTCCGCCGGCTCGGACGTGGAGACCACCGAGAGGCGCGGCGTCACGTCGACGCCGTAATCGGCGGGCGTCTTGGCGTCGAGCGGCTTCTTCTTGGCCTTCATGATGTTCGGAAGCGAGGCGTAGCGCGGCTCGTTCAGGCGCAGATCGACCGTCACGATGGCCGGCATCTTGACCTTGATGGTCTGCAGGCCGCCGTCGACCTCGCGCGTCACCGTCGCGCCGTCGCCGTCCACCTCCAGCTCGGAGGCGTAGGTGGCCTGGGCCCAGCCCAGCAGCGCGCTGAGCATCTGCCCGGTAGCGTTCATGTCGTTGTCGATGGCCTGCTTGCCCATCAGGACGAGGCCGGGGGCCTCCTCCTCCACCACCTTGGCGAGCAGCTTGGCGACGGCCAGCGGCTCGATGTCGTTGGTCACGTCGTCGGACGCTTCGATCAGGATGGCGCGGTCGGCGCCCATGGCCAGCGCCGTGCGCAGCGTCTCCTGCGCCTGCTTGACGCCGATGGAGACGGCCACGATCTCCTCCGCCGCGCCCTTTTCCTTCAGGCGGATGGCTTCTTCGACGGCGATCTCGTCGAAGGGGTTCATGGACATCTTGACGTTCGCGAGATCGACGCCGGAGCCGTCCGCCTTCACGCGGACCTTCACGTTGTAGTCGATCACGCGCTTGACGGGCACGAGGACCTTCATGGCGCGTTTCTCCTTCCCTGCGGGCGCCTGCGGCGCCGCTTCCGTTCCGGCGCGCGGACGCGCCTCAGATCATCCGCGGTGCCTACACCCCCGGCAGGATCGTTGCGAGGGGGAAAGCGCCGCCTGCGGCGTCGCGGGCGACGCGCAGGACCCGCGGCTGGGCGGCGATTTAATTGACGTTCGCGTCAACTTCAAGCGCGACGGTCGGCGGCGCTGCGTCGCAGGGCTCAGCGGTTGGCGCCGGGGACCCAGAGCACGTCGGCCTCGCCGCCGTCGTTGGCCGCACGGCCGGCGACGAAGAACCAGTCGGACAGGCGGTTGAGATACTTCACCGCGTGCTCGTTGACGTCTTCCATCGTGGCGAGCTCCACCACCCGCCGCTCCGCCCGCCGACTGACGGTCCGGCACAGGTGCAGCTGCGCCGCCAGGGCGCTGCCCCCGGGCAGGATGAAGCTGCGCAGGGGCTGCAGGTCGGCGTTCATGACGTCGATCTCCGCCTCCAGCCGCGCGGCCTGCTCGGCCGCCATGCGCAGCGGCGGATACTCCGCCTCCGCGTCCTTGTGCAGATCCGGCGTGCAGAGGTCCGCGCCGAGATCGAACAGGTCGTTGGAGATGCGCGACAGTTTCGCATCCATGTCCTCGTCGGCATGGCGGCGCGCCAGGCCCACGGTGGCGTTGGTCTCGTCGACCGTGCCGTAGGCTTCGACGCGCATGGAGTGCTTGGCCACGCGCGCCCCGTTGCCCAGGGCGGTTTCGCCGGCATCGCCGGTCTTGGTGTAGATCTTGTTCAGGACGACCATGTTCGATCGGGCCGCGGCGATGCGGCCCGTCCTTGGGCTTGCAGGCGCCGGCGCCTCAGGTGGCGGCGACCGCGGCGAGGATGAGAAGGACCGCCACGAACTGCGCGGCGATCCGGGCCTGCATGATCTTGTTGGCGTATTTCCGGTTGAACTCCCCGCCTTTCGCGAAGGAGCCCACACCCAGCAGCAGGATCCCCAGCACGGCGAAGCAGGCGATCAGCGCGACGATGAGCAATGTTTGCGACATGAAACCGGAATTAGGGCGGCGATCCGCGGCGACCAGTCCCGCTCAGACGTCGCCCGCGAAAATCCGGTCGAGGGCGCGCGTCGGCAGCGCCCGCGTCAGCGCCGCGACCAGCCAGGCGGCGGGCGTGACCGGGTAGCGGGCGCGCGGGCGGCGCGCGGTCAGGGCATGGCGCAGGGCCCGGGTGACCGCCTCGGGCCGTCGCTCCATCGCGGTCAGATCGGGCGGGTCCTCGGCATAAAGGCGCGGCAGGACGCGCCGGCGATAGGCCTTGGCCCAGGCGGACGCCTCGGCCGCCACCTCCGCTTCGAAGCGCGGCTGCGATTTTTCGCGGAACGGCGTGCGGATCGGCCCGGGCTGGATCACGCTGACATGGACGCCGGGCATGGGGCTTTCGGCGCCCTCCACCTCCCGCCGCAGGGCGTCGGCCCAGGCCTCCAGCGCGAACTTGGAGATGTTGTAGGGCCCGCGATAGCGCAGGCTGAGCATGCCGAAGACGGAGGAGCAGGCGACGATCCGCCCGGCCCGGCGGGCGCGAAAGGCGGGCATCAGTCGCCGGGT
This sequence comes from Pseudomonadota bacterium, assembly GCA_039816075.1. Lineage (GTDB taxonomy): Bacteria > Pseudomonadota > Alphaproteobacteria > Rhodobacterales > Rhodobacteraceae > Albimonas. The sequence continues at coordinate 10,036 of JBCBYE010000062.1, forward strand.
CAGGTCGTGGGGGCCCAGCAGGTTGGCCTCCAGGATGTCGCGCAGCGCCTCGCGGCGAACGTCTTCCAGCGCGCCCGGCAGGGCGTAGGCGCCGTTGAGGAACACGCCGTGCAGATCCTCGCCGGCGCGGGCCAGCGCCTCCGCCGCGCCGGCCGCGACGCTGTCGGGATCGGCCTGGTCGAGGGGGAAGCTCTCAAGTCCCTCGGCCGTCAGGCGCTCGCAATCCTGCGCCTGTCGGCAGGTGGCGAGCACGCGCCAGCCTTCGCCCGACAACCGCCGTGCGGCGTCCAGTCCGATGCCCGAGGAGCATCCCGTGATGAGAACCGCGCGCGCCATGAAGACGACAAGGCCGCGCCCGGCGGCCCCGCGTCAACCCGGCGCGGCGCCGAAGGAGGCCCCGGATCACGTCCGGGGCGCCGGCCGCCGCGCGACCGAGCGGCGCTCGCCGCAAGCCCCCTCTCCGCCCGGCGCGACCGAAGGCGCGACGGCGGGTCGTCGAACGGGTCGTGGCCCGCGAGCGCCCTTGGCGCGCAGCGACCGAGCGGCGCGCGGCTCGGCCTTGGGGCCCCGCCAGACTTGGCGAGACCGCCGGGCGTCGACCCGGCGAAGGCCGTCTCAGCGGACATGCGAAAACGCCCCTCGAAGAACCGCCCTCCGAGACCTGGCCAGCCGCGCCGAAGCGCGGCCGCGTCACGAGGGGGGTCGATCCCCCCGAGGGGCGCACCCGGACGCCCGCGCGTCGCCGCGGAACCGATGCAATCCGCTGGACCCCAAAGCGCGGCCAAGCTACACAACATCTATGGCCAACGACCCCGAAGACAACGACATGCAGAACGGCGACATCGTCGCCGAGCGCCTCTCCCGCGCGTTGGGGGAACGCTATCTGCAATACGCGCTCTCCACGATCATGCATCGGGCGCTGCCGGATGCGCGCGACGGGCTCAAGCCGGTGCATCGCCGTCTGCTCTGGGCCATGCGTCTGCTGCGGCTCGACCCGGCGCAGGGCCCCAAGAAATCGGCGCGCGTCGTCGGCGACGTGATCGGCAAGTATCACCCGCATGGCGACCAGGCCGTCTACGACGCCCTCGTGCGCCTCGCCCAGGACTTCGCGGTGCGCTATCCGCTGGTCGACGGCCAGGGCAATTTCGGCAACATCGACGGCGATAACGCCGCCGCCATGCGCTATACCGAGGCGCGGCTGACGCAGGTCTCCGTCTCCATGCTCGACGGGCTGGACGAGGACGCCGTCGACTTCCGCGAGACCTATGACGGCGAAGACCGGGAGCCGATCGTGCTGCCGGGCGCCTTTCCCAACCTGCTCGCCAACGGCGCCAACGGCATCGCCGTGGGCATGGCCACGTCCATCCCCCCGCACAATGCCGGCGAGGTGGCCGAGGCCGCGCTGCACCTCATCAAATCCCCCGGTGCCGCCCTCGAAACCCTGCTGGACCGGATGCCGGGCCCGGATTTCCCCACCGGCGGCATCCTGGTGGAGCCGGCCGACGCGATCCGCGAGGCCTACGCCACCGGCCGCGGCGGCTTTCGCCTGCGCTCGCGCTGGTCGGTCGAGGATCTCGGCCGCGGCCAATGGCAGGCGGTCGTCGACGAGATCCCCTACCAGGTCCAGAAATCCCGCCTGATCGAAAAGATCGCCGAGCTGGTGAACGCCAAGAAGCTGCCCATGCTCGCCGACATCCGCGACGAAAGCGCCGAGGACGTGCGCATCGTGCTGGAGCCGCGCAGCCGCAACATCGAACCGGCGCTGCTGATGGAGGCGCTGTTCCGCCAGACCGACCTCGAAACCCGCATCAGCCTTAACATGAACGTGCTGATCGACGGGCGCACGCCCAAGGTCTGCGGCCTGATCGAGGTGCTGCGCGCCTTCCTCGACCACCGGCGCGAGGTGCTGCTGCGCCGCTCCCGCCACCGCCTCGGCAAGATCGACGCGCGGCTGGAGGTGCTGGGCGGCTACATCGTCGCCTATCTCAACCTCGACCGCGTCATCGAGATCATCCGCACCGAGGACGAGCCCA
>JBCBYE010000579.1:0-3092 GCA_039816075.1 Pseudomonadota bacterium
CGCCTCGCCGTCGGGATCTGCGCCGAGCGGGGCGACGAGCCGGACCGTGCGGCCGAGGGCGGCGAGCGCCACGGCGAGATTGGCGGCGACGCCGCCGGGGCGGCGCAGGATGCGGCCGGGCAGGTCGTCGCCCGGCGCGGCGGGCCGGTCGGGGCGGGCGATCAGGTCCCAGTGCGCGGCGCCGAAGAGGATGAGGGGAGCGGTCATGGCCCGACGCTACGGCGGATCGCGGCGCTGCGAAATGCGGCGGCGCGCGCTGTCGTGCGCCCCGAGCGCCCTGCGGGCGCCGGCCCGCCCGCCAGCCTGCGCGCGTGAGGGGGGCGAGGGCGGCGGCGGTGCGCGCCGGTCGAGCGGGCGGGCGCGGCGGTGCGCCTTGGGCCTGGGCGCGCGGTGGGGCGATGCATTTTGCGCGGCTGGGGCCATGCGCCGTGGTCGGCCGGCGGGGATTCGCCGTCGTGCTCCGCGCGAGGCGGGGCGACGTTTTTGCGCGGCTTGGGCGATGCGCCTTGCGGGTTCGGCGGGGATTCGGTCGTCGTGAGGGGCGCGTTTCAGCGGGGTCGCCATAGGGAGCGCCGCAGGGGGGCGCGGCGGTTCGGGTGCGGCGGGCTCGGGTCGGCGTGGGCTCAAGGCGATGTCGCCTTGAGCGCGATCCTGCGGCGGCACGGGGGGCAGCGGACGTCTTCGACGCGGCGTTCGACCTGCGCCGGCGCGATGTCGGCGACGAGGATCCGGTCTGGTTCCATCAGGGGGCGCCGGCGGCGGACGGCCCGACGGCCTCGGCCGCGCCGAGCGGGTCGGTCGACCGGCGCGGCCGGGAGGCTGACGCGGGGATCGTCGCGGGCGGGGGCGAGGGGATCCGCCGTCATGCGGCGGGACAACAGGACGGCCCGCGCCTCGGTCCGCTCCGCGAGGGTCGCGCCGACGCGGCGGCGGAGGGCGGCCCGATCAGGGGGCATCCCCGCGACGTCGGCGCGCCGCTTGATCCGTCCGTTCAACGCCTCGATCCGCCGGCAATCAGGCGATTGCGTGCGATCGCCCGAAGGCGGGGGCGTCGCGTGCGGCGTCGCGCGGCGCCGGGCCGCGTCCGTCGTTTCAGGAAACGACGACGGTCGCGCTGGCCGGAACGTCCGGCTCCGGGGCGTTCATGAGCGCGGCGCGCTTCGGGAGCTTGCGGCGCATCGGGTCCGCCCCGCGGCGTCGCCGGGGCCCGGCGGCGGCCGGGGTCGGTCCGGGCGACGGCGGCGTTGATCCCCTCGTGCGCGGCGCGGGTCGCCCGCTTCACGCCCGACAGGCCCCGGCGCACTGGGTCGCACCAGGTCGCGCAGGCGCGCGGCCCGCCGCCTCTTGGCGATTGCATGCGATCGGCTGGCGGGCAGCCGAAATGCGAGCCGAGACCCTCGCCACGGCCATCCCTGCGGACGCCGACGATGCGCCCGCCCGGGCGGACCTGCAGACCGGCGGCGTCGATCCGCCGGGCAAGCCGGTCGGCGGACGTCTCGTCGTCTTCGGCGCCCGTGTTGGCGCCGACCTCGAGCTCCATCAGCCGATCCGCCGCGATGCCGATCGTCGCGCGGAGATCCGTCATGGGCTTGGGCATCGGGGTCGTTCCTCGGCTCAGGCGGGCTCGGCCACCCGACCGTACCGAGGGCCCACGGCCGGCCGTGCTGAACGGCGGTCCGGGGCGCTGCGGCCCGCGCCCCGGCGGCGGTCGCGCGCGCTGCGCTCCGCCTCCGACGGGCGCCGCATGAGTCCCATCCGAGGGGCAGGGGCGGCGGGCCGGGCGTCGCCCCCCGGCGCCCGGTCGAAGGGGCGCGGCGGGACCCACGGGCGCTGGGGGCGCCGCGCGCCGCGAGACCGACGGGACCGGACGCGCGACGGTCGCCGCGGCGCCTTGCGCGCGGTCGAGGGCCTTGGCTCAGCCGGGGTCGACGAGGGCGTGGCCGGCGGAGCGCAGGGCGTCGAGCGCGGCGTCGGCCCGGGCCGCCTCGATCAGGAGGTGTTCGCCGTCGAAGGTGCACAGCGCGAAGACGGCGAGGCCCGCTTCGGCCAGCGGCGTCAGGAGTGAGGCGAGCAGGCCCGGCTGCTGCAGCGGGAACGGGCCCACGGAGCGCAGGCAGGCCCATCCGCGCTGGGCGGCGAGGCCCTGCGGCACGCGATCCTCGAGGCAGATCAGCGTCAGCTCGTCCTCGGCGCGCACGAGGCCGACGAGGCCGGGACCGGAGAGCCAGTCGGGGATCGGCGCCTGGGCCGGAAGGCGGGCGACGGCGTAGCGGCCGGGGACGCGGCGCAGGTTCATGGCGCCTCTCCGGCGGCGGCGGCCCCGTCCTGCGGTTCGGCGGCGAGGCGGGCGAGGTCTTCGCCGGCGAAGCGGTACCAGACCTTCTCCGGCACGCGCGCGGCGCCGAGGGCGTCGTAGAAGGCGAGGGCGCGGGGATTGTCGGTTTCGGCCGTCCAGTCGAAGCGGCGGCAGCCGAGCTCGGCCGCATGGCGGGCGAGGCGCCGCATGAAGCGGGCGCCCAGTCCCAGGCCGCGCGCCGCCTCGTCCACGTAGAGGTCCTTGAGAAACAGCGTGCCGGCGGCGTCGAGGCCCGGATGCAGGACCGTGACGGTGGCCAGGCCCGCCGGCGCGCCGTCGACGAAGGCGAGCAGGGCGCGGCAGCCGGAGGCGTCGCCGAGGAGCGCGTCGGCGGCGTCGCCGAGGAGCGCGTCGGCGGCGTCGCCGAGGAGCGCGTCGGCGGCGGCCTCGGCCATGGCCGGCGCGCCGTCGCGCGGGCCCCAGTAGTGACGGTCGAGCGCCAGGAGGAGGGCGGCGAGGCCGGGGCGGTCCGCGGGCTCGGCGAAGCGGAATTCGAGGGAGGCAGGCGTCATGGCGGGGGCTTTCCGGGGATGGGGCGGCGAGCGGAGGGGCGGGGTCGGGAGGGGCGGGGTCGGGAGGGGAGGGGTTCGGGGGCGAGCGATGGGCGCGTCAGGGCGCGCCGCAGCCCGGGTCCGGGCGGTCGTCGCGCCGGGCCTTGGCGCCCGCGCGGTCATGGCCGCCGGCGCAGGGGACGGCCGGCGCGTCCGACGGGCGGTCGCGGGTCGCGGGTCGCGGC
>JBCBYE010000194.1:0-7327 GCA_039816075.1 Pseudomonadota bacterium
GACCCCCGACCCCCCCCCCCCCACCCCCGGGGCGCCGCCCCCTGCGGGCGGCGCGCCGACCCGAGCGAGGGAGCCCCGCCATGACCGAGGCCGCATCCGACGCCGGCCGGGACGCCGCGCTTTCGGCGCGCCCCAAATCGCTGCTTCAGACGCTGGAGATCGATGCCCGCCTGCTGGGCATGATCGGCGCCTTCATCGCGCTGTGCCTGATCTTCAACGTCATCACCGAGGGGCGGTTCCTGACGCCGCGCAACATCTTCAACCTGACGATCCAGACGGTGTCGGTGGCGATCATGGCCACGGGCATGGTGTTCGTGATCGTCACGCGGCACATCGATCTGAGCGTGGGGTCGCTGCTGGCCACATGCTCGGCCTTCATGGCGATGACGCAGACGCTGATCGTGCCGGACTGGCTGGGGCTGGGCCTGGGGTCCGCCGCGGCGGCGCCCCTGGCGATCGCGGTCGGGCTGATCGTGGGCGCGGCCATCGGGGCCTTCAACGGGTATCTGGTGGGGTATCTGGCGATCCCCGCCTTCATCGTGACGCTGGGCGGGCTGCTGGTCTGGCGCAACGTGGCCTGGTACCTGACGAGCGGTCAGACGATCAGCCCCCTCGACGAGACGTTCAGGCTGCTAGGCGGCACGGGCGGGACGATGGGGGCGACGGGGTCCTGGGCGCTGGGCCTGGCCTGCTGCGCGTTCGCGCTGTCCGCGCTGTGGCGGGGGCGGCGGTCGCGGATCGGGCACGGCTTCGCCGTCAAGCCGATCTGGGCGGAGGCGCTGACGGGCGCGGTCATCTGCGTCGCCATCCTCGGCTTCGTCGCGACGCTGAACGCCTACGAGATCCCCACGCGGCGCCTGCAGCGCATGTTCGAGGCGCGCGGGGAGGCGATGCCGGAGGGCTATTCCGAGGCCTACGGCGTGCCCTATTCGGTGCTGCTGCTGATCGTGGTGGCCATCGTGATGACCATCGTCGCGCAGCGGACGCGGCTGGGGCGCTACATCTTCGCGGCCGGGGGGAACCCGGATGCGACGTCGCTGTCGGGCGTGGACACGCGGATGCTGACCGTGAAGGTCTTCGCCATCATGGGGGTGCTGTGCGCGCTGTCGGCGGTGGTCGCCTCGGCCCGTCTGAATTCGCACACCAACGACATCGGGACCCTGGACGAGCTGCGGGTGATCGCGGCCGCGGTGATCGGGGGCACGGCGCTGTCGGGGGGGCTGGGCACGATCTACGGCGCCATTCTGGGCGCGCTGATCATGCAGAGCCTGCAATCGGGCATGGCGATGGTGGGCGTGGACGCGCCGTTTCAGAACATCGTCGTGGGCATGGTGCTGGTGGTCGCGGTGCTGATCGACATTGTGTACCGCAAGCGGCTGGGAGCCCGGTCATGAGCGCGCCCCTGGTCGAGATGCGCAACATGTCCATCGCCTTCGGCGGCGTGAAGGCGGTGGACGACGTGTCGGTGGACCTGAAGCCCGGCGAGGTGCACGGGCTGCTGGGCCACAACGGCGCGGGCAAGTCGACGCTGATCAAGATGCTGTCGGGCGCCTATCGGGCCGATGCCGGCGAGATCCGGGTGGACGGCCGGCCGGCGAGCATCGCCAGCCCGCGGGACGCGCGGGCGCACAACATCGAGACGATCTATCAGACGCTGGCGCTGGCGGACAATCTGGACGCGGCCTCGAACCTCTTTCTGGGGCGGGAGCTGACGACCGCGTTCGGCTTCGTGGACGACGCCCGGATGGAGGCGGAAACACGAAAAATCATGGCGCGGCTGAACCCGAACTTCAAAAAGTTCGGGGACCCGGTGAGCGCCCTGTCGGGCGGCCAGCGGCAGTCGGTGGCCATCGCCCGCGCGGTCTATTTCAACGCGCGCATCCTGATCATGGACGAACCGACGGCCGCGCTCGGCCCGCAGGAGACGCAGATGGTGGCCGAGCTGATCCAGCAGCTGAAGGCCGAAGGTCTCGGCATCTTTCTGATCGACCACGACGTGCATGCGGTGATGGAGCTGTGCGACCGCGCCTCGGTCATGAAGAACGGCAAGCTGGTGGGCACGGTGAACATCCCCGACGTCACGGACGACGACCTGCTGGCGATGATCATCCTGGGCAAAACGCCCGAGCAGAGCGCGGCCGGGGCGTGAGCCTGTTTTTGGGGCTCGACCTGGGGACGTCCTCGCTGAAGGCGGTTCTGGTCGAGGACGGGACGGTCGCGGCGGAGGCGGAGGCGCCGTTGAGCGTCGCGCGCCCCGCGCCGGGCTGGTCGGAGCAGGACCCGGGCGACTGGATCGCGGCGGCGGAGACGGCGTTGGGCGCGCTGGCGGCGGCGCGCGATCTGTCGGGCGTGGCGGGGATCGGCCTGTCGGGGCAGATGCATGGCGCGACGCTGCTGGGGGCCGACGACGCGCCGCTGCGGCCCTGCCTGCTGTGGAACGACACGCGGGCGGCGGCGGAGGCGGCGGCGCTGGACGCCGATCCGCGGTTCCGGGCGATCACGGGCAACATCGTCTTTCCCGGCTTCACGGCGCCCAAGACGGACTGGGTGCGGGCGCACGAGCCGGAGACGTTCGCGGCGACGCGGCGGGTGCTGCTGCCCAAGGATTACCTGCGGCTGTGGCTGACGGGCGAAGCGGCGTCGGAGATGTCCGACGCCTCCGGCACGTCGTGGCTGGACGTGGGCGCGCGGGACTGGTCGGACGATCTGCTGGCGGCGACGGAGCTGTCGCGTGCGGCGATGCCCCGGCTGGTGGAGGGAGCGGAGGTTTCGGGCGCGCTGCGCGGCGAAGCGGCCTCGCGGTTCGGCTTGACGGTCGGCGTGCCGGTGGCGGGCGGCGGCGGCGACAATGCCTGCGCGGCGGTGGGGGCCGGCGTGGCGCGGCCGGGCGAGGCGTTCGTGTCGCTGGGAACGTCCGGCGTGATCTTCGCCGCCACGGACGGGTTCGCCCCGGCGCCCCGGACGGCGGTGCATGCGTTCTGCCATGCCCTGCCCGGGGCCTGGCACCAGATGGCGGTGATCCTGAGCGCGGCGGATTCGCTGACCTGGCTGTCCGGGCTGACCGGACGGTCGGCCGAGGCGCTGACGGCGGGGCTGGGCCCCGCGCGGGCGCCGGGGCGCACGCTGTTCCTGCCCTATCTGGGCGGCGAGCGGACGCCGCTGAACGATGCGGCGATCCGCGGGGCCTTCGCCGGGCTGGAGCATGCGACGGACGCCGAGGCCGCGGCGCGCGCGGTGCTGGAGGGCGTATGTTTCGCCCTGCGCGACGGGCAGGATGCGCTCGCGGCCACGGGGACGCGGCCGGCGCGGCTGATCGCGCTGGGCGGCGGCGCGCGGTCCGATGCGTGGCTGTCGATCCTCGCCTGCGCGCTCGACCTGCCGGTCGAGGCGCCGGCCGCGACCGCGGGCGGCGCGGCGCTGGGCGCGGCGCGGCTGGCGATGATGGCCTGCGGCGCAGGACCCGAGGTCGTCGCCCCGCCGCGGGCCGAACGACGCTTCGCCCCCGATCCCCTGCTGCGAGCGGCGTTCGAGGCCGGCCATGCCCGCCACGTCGCCGCGCGCGAGACCCTCGGAGCCCTGAGATGAGCTATTTCGCCGACATTCCGCCGATCCGCTACGAAGGGCCGGAGAGCGACAACGAGTTCGCCTTTCGCTGGTACGACCCCGACCGCGTGGTGCTGGGCGAACGGCTGGAGGCGCATCTGCGCTTCGCCGTGGCCTACTGGCATTCCTTCGCGTGGGAGGGGGGCGACCCGTTCGGCGGGGCGACGTTCGAACGGCCGTGGTTCGGGGACACGATGGCCCATGCGCGGGCGAAGGCGGATGCGGCGTTCGACCTGTTCGACCGGCTGGGCGCGCCGTTCTTCTGCTTTCACGACGCGGACATCCGGCCCGAGGGCGCGGATTTCGCGGAGAGCGCGCGGAACTTCGAGGAGATCGTTGGGATCTTCGAGCAGAAGATGGAGCGTTCGAAAACGCGGCTGCTGTGGGGCACGGCGAACCTGTTCTCGCACCGGCGCTTCATGGCGGGCGCGGCGACCAACCCCGATCCGGAGGTGTTCGCCTGGTCCGCGGCCACGGTGAAGCTGTGCCTGGAGGCGACGCATCGGCTGGGCGGCGCGAACTACGTGCTGTGGGGCGGGCGCGAGGGCTATGAGACGCTGCTGAACACCGATCTGGGACGCGAGGCGGAGCAGGCGGGCCGCTTCCTGGCCATGGTGGTGGAGCACAAGCATCGCATCGGCTTCGAGGGGACGATCCTGGTGGAGCCCAAGCCGCAGGAGCCCACGAAGCATCAGCACGATTTCGACGTGGCGACCGTCTACGGCTTTCTCAAGCGCTTCGGCCTGGAGGACGAGGTCAAGATCAACATCGAGCAGGGGCACGCGATCCTGGCCGGGCATTCGTTCGAGCATGAGCTGGCGCTGGCGGCCTCGCTGGGCGTGCTGGGGTCCATCGACATCAACCGCAACGATTATCAGTCGGGATGGGACACCGATCAGTTTCCCATGAACGTGCCCGAGATGGCGCTGGCCTTCTACGAGATCCTGAAGGCCGGCGGGCTGGGGCGCGGGGGCACGAATTTCGACGCCAAGCTGCGGCGCCAGTCGCTGGACCCGCAGGACCTGGTGCTGGCGCATGTCGCGGGCATGGACGCCTGCGCGCGCGGGTTCCTGGCGGCGGCGGCGATGTGGGAGGATGGGGGGCTGGAGCGGATGCGGGCCGAGCGCTATTGCGGGTGGCGGACGCCGGAGGCGCGGGCGATGCTGGCGGGCTCGCTTGAGGACGCGGCGGCGCCGGTGCTGGCCGGGCGCGTCGATCCACGGCCCCGGTCGGGCCGGCAGGAGCGGCTGGAGGCCTGGGTCAACCGGTTCGTGTGAGGCGATGGCGGGGCGGGCGCGGGGCGGCTAGGCTCGTGCCCGAAAGCCCCGCCCCGACGGGACGGGCGCGCCCCGTCGGGGCGCGAGGCCGGGGAGGGCCGCGATGACGCCGCTGACGGGCATTCGGGTGCTCGACCTGACGAACGTGCTGGCGGGGCCGTTCTGCTGCCACCAGCTGGCGCATCTGGGCGCGGAGGTGGTGAAGGTGGAGGCGCCGGGCCGCGGCGATCTGGCGCGCACGCTGGGCGCCCATGAGGGGCTGAACGCGGCCGGCATGGGCGCGTCGTTCCTGGCGCAGAACGCCGGCAAGAAGTCCGTCACGGTCAATTTCAAGCATCCGGACGGGCGCGACCTGATGCGCAAGCTGGCGCGCGGCGCGGACGTGCTGGTGGAGAATTTCCGGCCCGGCGTGATGGCGCGGCTGGGCCTGGGCGCGGAGGTGCTGCGGGCGGAGAACCCCGAGCTGATCTATTGCGCCATCTCCGGCTTCGGCCAGGAGGGGCCGTGGGCGCAGCGGCCGGCCTACGATCAGATCATCCAAGGCGCCTCGGGCGTGATGAGCGTGACCGGGGAGGCGGACGGCCCGCCGACGCGCGCCGGCTATCCGGTGGCCGACACCGCGGGGGGCCTGACCGCGGCCATGGCCGTATGCGCGGCGCTGGCGGCGCGGCCGCGGGGCTGCGTGATCGACGTGAGCATGCTGGAGGCGACGCTGGCGACCATGGGCTGGGCGGTGTCGGAGCATCTGCTGTCGGGCTCCACCCCCGCGCGGCGGGGGAACGACAACGTGACGGCCTCGCCCTCGGGCGCGTTCGAGACGTCGGACGGGCTGATCAACATCGCGGCCAACAAGGACGACCAGTGGGCGGCGCTGATCGGGCATCTGGGGCTGACGCGTCTGGCCGAGGACCCGCGTTTCGTCGACCGCGCCGCGCGCAAGGTGAATCGCGCGCCGCTGAGGGCGCTGGTGCGGGGGGTTCTGCGCGAGAGTCCGGCGGCGGGGTGGTAGGCGGAGCTGAACGCGCTGTCGGTCCCGTCGGGCGCGGTGCTGACGGTGCCGGAGGTTCTGCGCGCGCCGCAGATCGCGGATCGCGGGTTTCTGCAGGATTTCGAGGGGACGCCGGGCGTGGAGACGCCGGTGCGGCTGGCCGGGATCGGCGCCAAGCTGAACGGCGAGGCGCCGCGGGTCGACGCGCCGCCGCCGGCGCTGGGCCAGCACAACGCCGAGGTCTTCGCCGCGCTGGGCCTGAGCGAGGCGGAGATCGACGCGCTGGCGCGGGAGGGCGCCATATGAGCGACGCGGCGGATTGGTGGCGCACCGCGATCATCGACATGGCGCCGGGCGAGATCCGCCTGCGCGGGCGTCCCATCGAGACGTTGATCGGCGCCGTCACCTTCCCGCAGATGATCTGGCTGATGACCCGCGGCGAGCTGCCGGGCGAGGGTCAGGCGCGGCTGCTGGAGGCGGCGCTGACGGCGGCGGTGGATCACGGACCGCAGGCCCCCTCCATCGCCGCGGCGCGCATGGCGGTCACCTGCGGGCTGGGCCTGAACGGCGCCATGGCCACCGCGGTCAACATGCTGGACGACGTGCATGGCGGCGCGGGGGAGCAGGCGCTGGAGCTGTACGGCTGGATGGCGGCGGAGGGCGGCGCCTCGGCCGCCGAGGCGGTGGACCGCTGGCAGGCGGAGCGGGGACGATACCTGCCCGGCTTCGGCCATCGGTTCCACACGCCGCAGGACCCGCGGGCGCCGCGTCTGATGGCGCTGATCGCCGAGGCGGCGGAGGCGGGTCTGGTCGAGGGGCGGCACGGCGCGGCCGCGCAGGCGGTGGAGGCGGAGCTGGCCGCGCGGCGCGGCAAGCCGGTGCCGATGAACATCGACGGGGCGACGGCGGCGGTCTACGGCGAGCTCGGCTTCGCGCCGCCGCTGGCGCGGGGGCTCTTCTGCCTCTCGCGCTCGGTCGGGGCGATGGCCCATGCCTGGGAGCAGATGCAGCAGGGCGGCCGGAACAAGGGGCCGACGCCGCCGCAAGCCCTCTGGACCTATGACGGCGAAAACCCCATCGTGCGCGAAAGAAACGATCCATAGGGAGGAGACCCACCATGATCGCTCGCAACCTGGGCGCGGCCGCGCTCGCCGCGCTGCTCGCCCTGCCCGCCGCGGCTCAGGACATCGACAAGCTGCATTTCCTGATCCCCGGCGGCGCCGGCGGCGGCTGGGACGGCACCGCGCGCGGCACGGGCGAGGCGTTGACCGGGGCCGGCATCGTCGGCTCGGCCACGTATGAGAACATGTCGGGCGGCGGCGGCGGCAAGGCCATCGCGCATCTGATCGAGACCGCCGACAAGCAGCACGGCACGCTGATGGTGAACTCCACCCCCATCGTGATCCGCAGCCTGCAGGGCGTGTTCCCGCAGAACTTCCGCGACCTGACGCTGGTGGCC
>JBCBYE010000778.1:0-1987 GCA_039816075.1 Pseudomonadota bacterium
CGCGGCCGGGCGGCCGCGACGGAGGGCGCGCCTCCCCGGCGCGCGGGGGTGGGCGGGCGGGACGCGCGCCGGGGAGGCGCGGCCGGCCCGCCGGGCGCGACCGTCGAACGAACCGACCCCCCGCTCATGCCTGCAGCACCGAGCTGACCAGGAGCTGGCTGTAGGGATGCTGCGGGTCGTCCAGCACCTGGTCGGTCAGCCCCGTCTCCACCGCGCGCCCGTCCTTCATCACCATCAGCCGGTCCGCCAGCAGCCGCACCACCGCCAGATCATGCGTGACCACGATGGCGGCCAGCCCCAGCTCCCGCACCAGCTGGCGCAGCAGGTCCAGCAGCCGCGCCTGCACGCTCACGTCGAGCCCGCCCGTCGGCTCGTCCATGAACGCCAGCCGCGGCCCCGTCACCAGGTTGCGCGCGATCTGCAGGCGCTGCTGCATGCCGCCCGAAAACGCCGACGGGCGATCGTCGATGCGCCCCTCGTCGATCTCCACCTTCTCCAGCCATTCCAGGGCCGAACCCCGGATGCTCCCGTAATGCCGCGCCCCCACCGCCATCAGCCGCTCGCCCACATTGGCGCCGGCGCTGACGGTCATGCGCAGACCGTCTCGGGGATTCTGGTGAACGAAGGCCCAATCGGTGCGCATCAGCATGCGCCGCCGCGGCTCGGACATCGTGATCACATCCGTCGGCCCGTCGCCGCGGGCGTCGTAGATCACCTGCCCGCCATCCGGCGCCAGGCGCCCCGACAGGCAGCTCAGCAGCGTCGACTTGCCCGAGCCCGACTCGCCCACGATGCCCAGCACCTCGCCGGGCCACAGCTCGAACGAGACGTCCTCGCAGCCGATCCGTCCGCCATAGCGTTTCGTCACCCCGCGCGCGGCGAGCAAAGGAACATCGGTCATCGCGCGGTCTCCAGCGCCGGGGAAAACTCGGTCGGGCTCAGCGTCAGGTCCTCGATGCCCGAGACCATCGCCAGCCCCTGCGCCGCGGTCTCGGCCTTGATCGCGGCCCAGTCGGCATCGGCCATGAAGGCCTTCCACCCGGCGGTCATCTCGGCCTCGTCGCGCCAGGACAGCAGGTAGGCGAAGGCGGGCGCGCCGTCCGCGCGCCGCGTCTCCCACATGGCCAGGATCCGAAAGCCGTGCGCGTCGCGCATGATCCGCGCCGCGTGGTCCCGAAACCGCGCCAGGAACGCGTCGCGCGTGTCCTCGTAGAGGCCGTAGATGCGCATCTGATGGATCATGCCGCCTCCGGTCCCTCCTGCGCCGCGCGCCATGCCGAGAGGCCCCGCGCCCCGAATCGCGCCGTGACCCGCATCACGCCGCGTCCTCCTCGGCCTCGTAGGGCGCACCCATGGGGCCCAGAAAGCCCGCCCGGCGCCGCGCCCGGCAATGCGCCGTGTCGGAGCAGACATACATCCGCCCCCCCGCGTCATCGACGATCACCTCGTCGAGATAGCTGTCCGGATCGCCGCACAGGGCGCAGTCCTGCGGCGCGCCCCCACGCTCGAACGGGTGGTCCTCGAAATCCAGGCTCACCACCTCGGTGAAGGGCGGCACGGCGTAGATCCGCTGCTCCCGCCCCGCGCCGAACAGCTGCAGCGCCGGGGAGTTCGACATCTTGGGGTTGTCGAACTTGGGGATCGGCGACGGATCCATCACATAGCGCCCCTCCACCTTCACCGGATAGGCGTAGGCGGTGGCGATGCGCCCATGGCGCGCGATGTCCTCATAGAGCTTCACATGCATCAGCCCGTAATCCTCGAGCGCATGCATGCGGCGCGTCTCCACCTCCCGCGGCTCCAGAAAGCGCAGGGGTTCGGGGATCGGCACCTGATAGACCAGGATCTGCCCCTCGGTCAGCGGCAGTTCGGGGATGCGGTGGCGCGTCTGGATGACGGTCGCCTCCTCCGTCTCCTCGGTGGTCGCCACGCCGGCGGTCTTTTCGAAGAACCGGCGGATGGAGACGGCGTTGGTGGTGTCGTCCGC
>JBCBYE010000495.1:0-3811 GCA_039816075.1 Pseudomonadota bacterium
GCACGCCCTCCTGCAGGCAGCGCAGCGATTCCAGCGACATGCGATAGAGCAGGCGGTCGCGCGCCTCCTCCACGCTCGGCGTCTCGCGGCCGGCTTCCGCGATCTCGGCCAGACCGGGCCAGAGCGTCTTGGGCCCCTCGGCCGGGTAGTCGTAGAAGCCGCCGCCGTACTTTCGCCCGCCGCGGCCGGCCTCGATCATCGGGTAGGTGACCGCCGCGGCGTTCGACCGATCCGCCGGAAAGCCGTCGGTCACGCCCAGCCGCTCGTCCAGCGCCCTGTGGCTGTCCATCACCCGCTTGGACAGGATCAGCGACACCTCGTCATAGACCGCCAGCGGCCCCACCGGCATGCCCGCCAGCCAGGCCGCACGCTCCACCGCCGCCGCCGGCAGCCCGTCGCGCAGCAGGGCGCAGCCTTCGTCGGTGAAGGTCCCGAAGACGCGCGAGGTGAAGAAGCCGCGGCCGTCGTTCACCACGATGGGCGTCTTGCCGATGGCCATGACGTAGTCGAAGGCCTTGGCGACCGTCTCCGGCGAGGTCTTCGCGCCCTTGATGATCTCCACCAGCTTCATGCGATGCACGGGCGAGAAGAAGTGCAGCCCGATGAAGCGGGCGGGGTCCGGGCAGGCCTCCGCCAACAGCGAAATCGGCAGGGTCGAGGTGTTGGAGCCGTAGATGCCCCCGTCGCTCAGCGCCGCGAAGGTGCGGGGGATCACCTCTTCCTTCAGCGCCAGATCCTCGAACACCGCCTCCACGATCAGGTCGGGCGCGCCCAGCTCCTCCGTCGCCGGGTGGATCAGGTCGAGGGCGGAATGGCGCTGCGCCTCGGTCATGCGGCCCTTGGCGAGGGCGTCGTCGAGGATCCGGGCGGCGGTCTCGCGCCCCGCCTGCGCCTGCTCCATCGTCTTGTCGGTGAGGATCGTGTCGATGCCGCGCGTGGCGTGGGCGTGGGCGATGCCGGCGCCCATCATGCCCGCGCCCAGAACCGCGGTGCGCTGCGGCGCCCAGCGGGGCGCGTCGGGGCGGGCGGCGCCTTTGCGCAGGGACTGCATCTGGAAGAAGAAGGTGGTGGTCATCGCCTTGGCCTCGGGCGTGCCGACGATGCGGGTGAACTTGCGCGCCTCGACGCGCAGCGCGGCGTCGATGGGCAGGCGCAGGGCGCTGACGGCGATGTCGAGGATGGCCTCGGGCGCCGGCTGCAGCCCCCGCGTCTCCTTGACCAGCGCCGTGGGGGCGAAGCCGATCACCTGCCGAACCTTCGGGTCCTTCACGCCGCCGCCCCGGGGCACGAAGCCCTTGCGGTCCCAAGGCTGTTCATGGGCGTCGGGGTTGGCCTTGATCCAGGCCTTGGCGGCGTCGATCAGCCCCTCGGCCGGGACCACCTGATCCACGAGCCCCAACTTCAGCGCCTTGGCCGGCGCATTGGGCTGGCCTTTGAGCAGCACCGGCAGCGCCGCCTCCAGCCCCAGCAGCAGCGGCAGCCGCACGCAGCCCCCGGCGCCGGGCAGCAGACCCAGCGTCACCTCCGGCACCCCGATGACGGCCTTGGGGTCGTCCGACACGATGCGCGCATTGCAGGCGAGCGCGATCTCGCAGCCCCCGCCCAGCGCGGCGCCGTTGATGGCGGCGACGGTGGGCACGGGCAGCTTCTCCAACCGCCGCAGCACCGCGTGATGCTCCATGACCCAGGCGAAGAAGGCCTCGTCCCCCTCCTGCCGCACGAGGTCCTTCAGCTCGCCCCCCGCGAACCAGGTCTTCTTGGCCGAGGCGAAGACGACGCCGGTCAGCCCCTCCTCCGCCTCCAGCCTGGCGACGGTGTCCCACATGAGGGGGCGGTAGTCGGCGTTCATGGTGTTGGCGGACTGGCCGGCCATGTCCATGGTCACGGTGACGATGCCGCTTGCGTCTTTGTCGTAGTGGAACATCTTCCTGCGTCCTTGTCGGAGGGGCTCAGGCCGCCTGGGCCGGCAGCGTGATCTGGATGAGCGCGATCTGACCGCGCCCCCGCTCGTCGTCATGCGGGTCGCGAGGCTGCGGGGTCGGCTCGCCCTGCTCGACGGAGGTCCAGACGAGCTCCTGCAGGCTCTCGCCCGCATCGCGCAGCGCCTCCACCACCGTTTCGCCCTGGCCCAGCACGCCCGTCCCGACGACCACGACGCCGAAGCCGCCGTCCTCTTCGTCAGACATCACGAGGGCGGGAAAGAACGTCTGCATCACGATCCTCCTGCAAGCAGCTTCACGCCGGTCTGTCGCTCGATCTCCCGCACCAGCACCTTCTTGATCTCGGCATGGCGCGGGATCGCGGAGACGCGGACGCCGTCACGATACACCAGCGAGTGGCGTCCGCCCTCCCTGATCTCAAGCCCCGCCGCGCGCGGCGACCGGATCAGGTCCCGCCGCTTCACACCCGCTCGATGATCGAGGCGATGCCCATGCCGCCGCCGACGCACATGCACATCAGGGCGCGCTTGAGGTTCCGACGCTCCAGCTCGTCCAGCATGGTCGAGACGAGGCACCCGCCCGTCGCCCCCAGCGGATGCCCCATGGCGATGGCGCCGCCGACCACGTTCAGTTTTTCCTCGGGCACGTCGAGGTCCTTCTGAAGGCGCAGCGCCACCGACGCGAAGGCTTCGTTGATCTCCACCAGGTCGATGTCGTCCATCGTCAGCCCGGCCTTGGCCAGCGCCTTGCGCGACGCCGGCCCCGGCCCGGTCAGCATGATCGTCGGGTCCGTCGCCGTCAGGGCGATGCTCAGCACCCGGCCGCGCGGCTCCAGCCCCAGGTCCTTGCCGGCCTGCGCGTTGCCCAGCAGGATCAGCGAGGCGCCGTCGACGATGCCCGAAGAATTGCCGGGGGTGTGGACGTGGTTGATGCGCTCCACCTGCGGATACTTGGACAGCGCGACGTCGTCGTAGCCGGCCTTGCCCATCGCCTCGAAGCTCGCGCGCAGGGCTCCAAGCTTCTGCATGTCCGTCTCAGGCTTGATGAAGTCGTCGCGGACGAGAATGTCGAAGCCGTTCTCGTCCTTCACCGGCACCACCGACCGGTCGAACCAGCCCGAATCCCGCGCATGGGCCGCCTTCTTCTGGCTGCCCACGGCGAAGGCGTCGACGTCGTCGCGGCTCCACCCCTCCAGCGTCGCGATCAGGTCGGCGCCGATGCCCTGGGGGACGAAGCCGGTGACGATGTTCGTCTCCGGATCCTCGATCATCGGGCCGCCGTCGGAGCCCATGGGGACGCGGCTCATGCTCTCATACCCGCCGGCGGCGACCATGTCCTCCCAACCGCTGGCCACCTTGGCGGCCGCGGTGTTGAAGGTGTCGAGACCGCTGGCGCAGAAGCGGTTGACCTGCGCGCCGGGCACCGTCTCGTCCCAGCCCGCCTTCTGCAGCGCGATCTTGGGCAGGACGCTGCCTTGCTCCCCCGTGGGCATCACGCAGCCCAGCAGCACGTCGTCCACGCGCGAGGTGTCGAGGTCGTGCCGCCCCTGCATCTCGTGCAGCAGCGTGGTCACCAGGTCGATGGGCTTGACCTCGTGCAGCGTGCCGTCGGGCTTGCCCTTCGACCGCGGCGTGCGGATGGCGTCGTAGATATAGGCGGCTTCGGTCATGTCACGCGGCCTCCGGATGGGCGTAGCCCATGGCGTTGAGCTGCTTGCGCAGCTCCAGCTTGCTGATCTTGCCCGTCGCCGTGTGCGGCAGGGCGTCGAGGTAGATCACGTCGTCGGGGATCTGCCACTTGGCGAAATGCTCGGCGATCAGGGCCAGCACCTCGTCCTTGGGCGGCTTGGCGCCATCGACGCCAACGACGCA
>JBCBYE010000271.1:0-6113 GCA_039816075.1 Pseudomonadota bacterium
CGCCCCGCCGCCCGCCGCGCCCCCATCGCCGCCCGCAGCCGTGGCGTCGCGCTATCCGGCGTCGCGCTCCATGACGCTGGGTTTCGCCGGCGTCATGGTCCTCGTCGCCGGCCTTTTCGGCTGGGGCGCCTTCGCCAACATCGCCGGCGCCATCATCGCGCCCGGGCAGGTGGAGGTGGAGACCCGCGACCAGGTCGTCGAACATCCCGACGGCGGCGTGGTCGGGGAGATCCTCGTGCAGGACGGCGACCGGGTGGAGGCGGGAGACATCCTGCTGCGCTTCGACGACACGCTTCTGCGCTCCGAAGAATCGATCCTGGCCAGTCAGTACTGGGAGCTGACCGCCTGGACCCATCGGTTGGAGGCGGAGGCCCTGGGGGCCCGGTCCATCGAATTCGATCCCGAGCTGGTCGCCCTCGCCGACGAAGACCCCGAGGTGCGGGAGATGATCGACGGCCAGATCATGCTGCACGCCACGCGCCTGCGCTCCCAGGCCGAACAGATCGAGCAGCTGCGCGAGCGGCAGACCCAGACGCGCGAACAGATCTCAGGCGCCGAAGCGCAGATCGCCGCGCTGGAGCGGCAGCTGGAGCTGATCGCCCAGGAGCTTGAAGGCCTGCGCACCCTGCTGGAACAGGGCCTGACCCAGCTCAACCGGGTTCTGGCGCTGGAGCGTGAAGAGGCGCGCCTGCAGGGGCAGATCGGCGAGCTGACCGCCAACATCGCCCAGGCGCGCGGCCAGCTGGCGGAGATCGAGATCCAGATCGTCCTGCTCAGCACCCAGCGGCAGGAACAGGCGATGGACGAGACGCGCCGCCTGTCCTACGAGGCGTCCGGCATTCGCGAACAGCTCGTCGCCGTGCGCGAACGGCTCAGCCGGATGGACGTGCGCTCCCCCGTGACCGGCACGGTGTTCGGCAACACCGTCTTCGCCGAACGCTCCGTCGTGGGGCCGGGCGAGCCGCTGATGTTCGTGGTGCCCGAGGATGTGGAACTGATCATCACTTCGCAGATCGAGCTGGTGAACATCGACCAGGTCTTCCCCGGCCAGCCCGCGGCGCTGCGCTTTTCCGCCTTCTCCATGCGCACCACGCCCGAGCTGAACGGCCATGTGGTCCGGGTTTCGGCCGACGCCGTCACCGACGAGCAGCGCGGCATCAGCTACTACACGGCCGAGCTGGCGCTCGATCCCGGCGAGGAGGCCAAGCTGGAGGGGCTGACCCTGCTGCCCGGCATGCCGGTGGAGGCGTATATCCGCACCGACGACCGCTCGCCGTTGAACTACCTCATGAAACCGCTGGCCGACTACTTCTCGCGTTCGCTGCGCGAGGAGTGAGGCGGCCGGCGCAACCAGAACCAGGGAGCCCCCCATGACCGGACGCATCGACGCCCGCCTCGCCGAGCTCGGCATCGACCTGCCGACCCCGCCCACGCCTGCGGCCAGCTACGTGCCCTCGGTCGCCGCCGGCGGCCTTCTCTACGTGTCCGGTCAGGTGCCGTTCGACGCCTCCGGCGCTCTGATCATCGGCAAGCTGGGGGCGGACATGGACGTCGAAGGCGGCCAGGCGGCGGCGCGGGCCTGCGCGCTGTCGCTGATCTCGCAGGTCAAGGCAGCCTGCGGCGGCGACCTGGACAAGCTGCGCCGCGTGGTCAAGCTGACCGGCTTCGTCAACGGCACGGCCGAGTTCGGCGATCAGCCCAAGGTCATCAACGGCTGCTCCGACGTGATGGTGGAAGTCTTCGGGCCGGAGATCGGGTCCCACGCCCGGTCCGCCGTCGGCATGGGCTCGCTGCCCTTCGGCGTCGCGGTGGAAGTCGAGGGCATTTTCGACATCGGTTGAGGCCGCGATGGCCGACGGTTCCCGCCATGTCGCCATGGTCCGCTTGCGAGCGTCGCAGGCGGGCCGAGACGGCCGGTCGAACGGCGAAGTCGGCGCGTGCGGGGTCGATGACGTCCCGCCCGGGTCGATGCTCCGCCGTCTCCGCCCCGGGCGCCGTCTCGTCCCGGACTTGATCCGGGACCTCCCGCGCAGAGTCCGGGCGCCGTCCTGCGATCCGAACGACCGCCCAAGACCCGCCGGCCAATGCGAGACCGCACGATGACCGCTCTGCCCGCCGCCTTCCTTTCCGCGCCCATCGCCCATCGCGGCCTGCACGACCGCGCAGCCGGCATTGTGGAAAACACGATCTCGGCGGCGCGCGCCGCGATCGAGGACGGCTACGGCATCGAACTCGACCTGCAGCTGTCCGCGGACGGCGAAGCCATGGTCTTCCATGACGACGATCTGGCACGCCTGACGGGTCGCGACGGGCCGGTGGGCGCCCTGACCGCCGCGGAACTGACCGCGACCCCGCTTCTGGACGCGGCCCGGTCCGAAGCGCCGCCCAGCTTCTCGACGCTACTGCAGGCGGCGGCGGGCCGGGCGCCGCTGCTGATCGAGATCAAGCGGCAACCCGACGACGCCGCGACCCGCGCGCTGACGGCGCGCGCCGTCGCGGCGCTGAACGATTACTCAGGTCCCGCGGCGTTGATGAGCTTCGATCCCGTGGCCGTGGCGGCGGCCGCGCTGGCGGCGCCCGACGTGCCGCGCGGCCTCGTGTCGATGGACTACGCCCGCGCCGACGTCGAGGATCGCGTGCCTGAGGCCCGGCGCGCGGACCTGACCGACATGGCGGATCTGGAACGGCTAGACTGCGCCTTCGCCTCCTACCATTGGCGCGATCTTCCGATGCCGCGCACGCAGACTCTGCGCGAGGCGGGTCTGCCGCTGCTGTGCTGGACCACGCGCAGCCTGCAGGACGACGCCTCCGCGCGGCGCCACGCCGACAACGTGACCTTCGAGGGCTATCGTCCGCCTCGCTGACGACGGTCGCCAGCGCCTCGCCCGACCGCGCGGCCCGCCGCGGGCCCAGGGCCCGCGGGCGCAGGCGGAACGCCTGCGGGCGCTCGCGGCGCGAGCGCCGGACCGCTTGCGCCCGGCCCCGCCGGTCGCGCCCTGAAACCAAACGCCGGAGGTCGCGCATTGACCCGTGCGCGCAGCCTCTTAGGTGCATGCGCGAAGACGCGCGGCGGAGGACCCGGCAGGCATGGACGGCGGCGACACGGTCGAGATCGAGGTTCTGACCTCGCTGGACGAGATCGCGCCCGAGGACTGGGACCGCTGCGCGGATCCCGATCCTCGGCCGGGCCCGTCCGCGAACCCGTTCGTCACGCACCGTTTCCTCAAGGCGCTGGAGGACAGCGGCTCCGTCGGGCCCGGCACGGGCTGGGCGCCACGGCACCTGGCGGCGCGCTGGGGCGGGCGCGTCGCAGCGGTCATGCCGCTTTATGCCAAGGGGCACAGCCAGGGCGAGTACGTCTTCGACCATTCCTGGGCCCACGCTTACGAGCGCGCCGGCGGCCGCTACTATCCCAAATTGCAAAGCGCCGCGCCCTTCACGCCGGCCACCGGGCCGCGATTCCTGATCGCGGCCGATGCGCCGCGGCGCGCCATGATGGGCGCGCTGGTGCAGGGCGCGCTCAACTTCGCCGGCCAGAACAACGTGTCCTCCGTGCATTGGACGTTCTGCGAGGACGAAGAGTGGGCGGCGGGCGGCGAGCTGGATCTGCTGCAACGCACGGGTCAGCAGTTCCACTGGGTCAACGACGGCTACGCCGATTTCGACGCCTTCCTCGCCTCGCTCAGCAGCCGCAAGCGCAAGAACATCCGCAAGGAGCGCGCTCAGGCGGGCGAGGCCGTGGAGTTCCGCGCGCTGACCGGCGCGGCGATCGAGCCGGCCCATTGGGACGCCTTCTGGCGCTTCTACCAGGACACCGGCGCGCGAAAATGGGGGCAGCCCTACCTCACGCGGGCCTTCTTCGACCGGGCGCAGGAGGGTCTGTGCGACGACATGCTGCTGCTGCTGGCCTTCCGCGCGGACCGGCCCGTGGCGGGCGCCCTGAACTTCATCGGGCGCGACGCGCTCTACGGCCGGTATTGGGGCTGCACGGAGCATCATCCGTGCCTGCATTTCGAGCTGTGCTACTATCAGGCGATCGACCACGCCATCGCGCGCGGCCTCAAGCGGGTCGAGGCCGGCGCGCAGGGGGAACACAAGCTGGCGCGCGGCTACCTGCCCGTGGAAACGCGGAGCCTGCATTGGATCGCCGATCCGGGCTTTCGCGACGCCGTGGAAGACTTTCTGGAGCAAGAGCGTCGCATGGTGCGGCAGGAGAACGCCTGGCTGGCCGAATCCTCGCCGTTCCGTAAAAGCGACCTGAACGAGACGATCGAGGAGCATGACTGATGGCGGACAAGCTGACGGGCGAGGCCCGCACCAAGGCCATCGCGGGGCTGTCGGGCTGGGAGGAGGTCGACGGCCGCGACGCCATCCGCAAGACCTTCCGCTTTCCCGACTTCATCCACGCCTTCGGCTGGATGACGGCGATGGCGCTGGAGGCGGAGAAGCTGGACCACCACCCCGAATGGGCCAACGTCTACCGCACGGTGGAGGTCACGCTGACCACCCATGACGTCGGCGGCGTATCGGACCTCGACATCAAGCTGGCCTCGAAGATGGACGCGCTGGCGGGCTGAAGCGCCGCTGTCGCGCAATGCCTCTCGCCGGGCATGCGCCCCGTGGCGGGCAGCAAGCCCCGGTGGGCCGTCGGCGGTCTGTCTTCGCTTAGGCGTTCGGCGAGGTGCGCGCGGCGGAGACGTGCACCGATCCCAGGCCGGCGGCCGGCCCGCTGGTCCGTCTTCGCAAGGGCGTCGTCGCGCCGCATGGCGGCACGCGACCGGGGCCCCGGACTTGATCCGGGGCCTCCTTGGATCGGGGCCGAACGCCCCCGCGGGCGGCGGCGTTCGGCGCAGGGCTCACAGCGCGGCGAGCATCGCGTCGCCGGTGGAGACCGTGGCCTCGCCCGGGCTGTCCTCCAGGTTCAAGGCGGCGACCGTGCCGTCCTCGACGACCATCGAATAGCGCTTGGACCGGTCGACCAGTCCGACGGGCGGCGCCGAGAAATCCATGCCGATGGCCTTGGTGAAGGCGGCCTCGGGATCGGCAAGCATGTGGATGCCCGCGGCCATGGCGCCCGAGCTTTCGCCCCAGGCCTTCATCACGAACGGGTCGTTGACCGAAACGCAGGCGATGGCGTCGATGCCCTTGCCCGCCAGGCCTTCGGCGTTCTTCACGAAGCTGGGCAGGTGATTGAGCGAGCAGGTCGGCGTGTAGGCCCCCGGCACCGCGAAAAGCGCCACCTTGCGGCCCGCGAAGAGGTCGGCGGTGGATTTCGGCTCCGGCCCGTCCGGACCCAGCACGATGAAGGTGGCGTCGGGCAGCTTGTCGCCCACGGCGATGGTCATGGCTCTCGCTCCTGTCCCAGATGGCGGTCGTCTTCGGGTATCGTTCCGCGCAGTGACATAGGGCGGCGCGACCGCCTTGCGTAGCCCTGCCGCACGATCAAGGGCCCGCGGCGCGCAGGATCGTCAGCTGGGAGGCGCCCTGCACGCGTCGCTCGAGCGTTTCGAAGCCTTCGGGCGGCGCGATCCGCGCCTCCGCCGCCTCTTCCCATACCGCCAGGGCGCCCGGCGCGATCCAGCCGCCGGCGAGGGCGGAGGCGAGGGCCGCCTCGCCCAGTCCTCGGCCATAGGGCGGATCCAGGAACACCAGGTCGAACGGCGTGCCGCGGCACTCGCCCAGCCGCGTGGCGTCGCGGCGGTAGAGCTTGGCGGTTCCGAGGGCGCCCAACGCCTCCATGTTGCGCCGGATCAGGGCGCGGGCGTCCGGCAGATCGTCGACGAACTGCACCCGCTCCGCGCCGCGCGACAGGGCTTCGAAGCCCAGGGCGCCGGTGCCCGCGAACAGGTCCAGCGCGCGGCATCCCTCGGGCGGCGGCGGTTCGGCGAAGCCGCCATGGGCGAGGATGTTGAACAGACTTTCGCGCATCCGGTCGGAGGTGGGCCGCAGCGCCGCGGCGCCGCCGCCCTTGTCTCCCGGCCCGACGAGCCGGGCGCCCTTCCAACGACCGCCGACTATCCGCATCTGCGGCAGGCGCCTCGCGGCGGAACGGCGCGCGAAGCCGGGCCCGAGACGCGCCTGCGGCTCGTTGCGGGGCCTCGGCCCCGCAGGCG
>JBCBYE010000351.1:0-5129 GCA_039816075.1 Pseudomonadota bacterium
GAGGCGCTGCGCGGCCCGGCGGCGGAGGCGCTGGCGACGCAGGCCCGGGATCTCTCCGCCGTGGCCGGCGACCTGCGCGATCTCGACGTGCAGATCGACGAGGTGCTGCGCCCGCGCGCCGCGCAGGGCGGCGCCGATGCCGCCGGCTTCGCGACGCTCGCCGCGGCGTTGGAGGCGCGGCGCGGCGACGCCCGCGCCCGCCTGCGCGCCGCGCTGACCGGGGCGCAGGGCCGCGCGCTTCTGTTCGATCTCTCGGCCTTCGTGGCCCTGCGCGGCTGGCTGCGCCCCGCCGATCACGGGCAGACCGCCGGCCTCGCGCGTCCGGCCCAGAAAACGGCGGTCAAGGCGTTGGACCGATTGTGGAAAAAGGCCCGCCGCGCGGCCCCCGAGGCGTTGGCCCCGGACGCCGCCGACACGCCGCGCCACGCCCTGCGCGAGGATCTCAAGAAGCTGCGCTACGCGGTGGAGTTCCTGTCGCCCGCCTTCGCGCCCAAGGCCGCCAAGCCGTTCCGGCGGCGCCTCAAACGCTTGCAGGACGCCTTCGGCGCGCTCAACGACGGGGCGGTGGCGGAACGGCTGTTCGCGGGCGAGGCCCCGCCCGCCGCCGAGGATCCCGCGGCCCAGCGCGCCGCCGGCCGTCTGCTGGGCGCCCTCGCCGTGCAGGCGGAGGCGGATCGCGAGGCCGCCCGGGACGGCTGGCAGGCCCTGGTCGACGAGCCCCGCTTCTGGCGCTGAGCCGAGCCTCGGGCGAAGGCCTGCACCTCGACCCGCGCGCAGGCCGTCGCGACGGGGGCGTCGAGCCCCCGCCGCGCCGCTCGACGCGCCAGGCGCGCCTTCGGGCCGCCCCGATGTCGCGCTCCGGTGTCGCGCCCCTGTGTCGCGCCCGGGTGTCGCGCGGCGCCGCCTGCGGCCGAGGCCGGGGCCGGATGCCGGCGCCGGCGGGCAACGTTGAAGGGCAGCGTCGACGGCCAGCGCCGACAAACGGCGTCGGCGAAAAAGGCCCGGCGCCGGGGGGCGTCGCCGCTTGGAAAGCCGACGGACCGCCCCATGATCCCCTCCGCGCCCGTCGATGCAGGAGACCTCTCATGACCGCCGTCCCTCCCGCCGACGGCCTCGCCGTGCTCGGCGCCTGCGGCGGTCTCGGCCGCGATCTGGTCGCCGCGGCGCAGGTCCGGGGCTGGCGCGTCGCCGCGCTGGACCTGCCCGCGTCGTTGCAGCGTCATCCCCCCGGCGTTCCCGCCCGCGCCGTCGACGCCACGGACGCCGCGCAGCTCGACGCCGCCGCCGCCTGGGCAGAGGACGCCGTCGGCCCCCTGGGCGGCTTCGTCGCGCTCGCCGGCTTCATGGGGCCGCCGACGCCCGCGGCCGACACCTCGCCCGAGGTCTGGCGGGAGGTGGTGGACGGCAATCTCACCGGCACCTTCCTGGCGGCCCGGGCGCTGGCCCCGCGGCTGGCCGACGGCGGGGCCATGGTCTTCGTGGGCTCCGGCCTCGGCCATCTCGCGCGGCCGGGCTTCGGTCCCTACGCCGCCTCCAAGGCCGCCATCGCGCAGCTCGCCAAGCAGTTCGCGACGGAGCTTGCGCCGCGGCTTCGCGTCAACAACGTCGCGCCCTCGGCCGTGGACACCGCCTTTCTGCGCGGCGGCACCGGCCGGTCGGACGAGACCGGCGCCTCGCCCATCGACGTGCAGGCCTACGCCGCCGCCGTGCCCCTGCGCCGCATCGCGCGGCCGGCGGACGTGACCGGTCCGATCCTGTTCCTGCTGTCGGACCAGGCCGCCTACGTCACCGGCCAGACGCTGCACGTCAACGGCGGCGCCCTGATGCCCTGAACGGTCGCGCCGACCCTCTGCCCTCCGATCCTCTGCCCGCCGACCCTCAGCCCGCCGCGCCCGGCCCGCGCAGCCACAGCAGCCGCACGCCGGCCAGCCGCGCCGCCTGCCAGGCCGCCAGCGCCCCCTGCAGGGTCAGCGACAGGCTCGCCGCCGCCGCCGCGCCCGCCGCGCCCCAGATCGGCGTCAACGCCAGCGACAGCGCCACCGTCGCCGCCGCGCACACCGCCATGTTCCAGCGCAGCGCGCGCTCATGCCCCGTCATCATCAGCAGCGAGCCGCCGGAGGCGGTGGCGAGATTGCCGATCTGCCCCGCCAGCAGCGCCCACAGCAGGCCGCGCGCCTCGGCGAACTCCGCCCCGAACAGCGACAGCGCCGGGCCCGCGGCCAGGCCCAGCACCGCCACCGCCGGCAGGCCGAGCCCCAGCAGCGCCTTGAGCGACAGGTCGAATTCGCGCTGCAGCCGGGCGGCGTCGCCGTCGCCCCAGGCCACGGCGAACTGGCGCGCCATCACCGTGTTGATCGCCGTCAGCAGGATGGTCAGCAGCATCGCCGCGCGCCAGGCGACGGAGAACAGACCCGCCTCCTCCAACGTCCCGAAAAGGCCCACGGCCAGCAGCGGCGCGCTGCGCATGGCATAGCCCAGCAGATGCGCCGTCAGGATCGGGTGGGAGGCGCGCAGCATCGGCCCGTCGGCCCGGCGCGGGTCCATCAGACGCGCCGGGGCCAGCGCCGCGCCCAGCAGCGCCGCGCCCCCCGCCGCGGCCACGTAGGCCAGCGTCATCGACAGCGGGTCGTCCAGGCGCGGCGCGCCGGCCAGCAGGCTCGTCCCCAGCAGCGCCAGCAGTCCAAGGGGCAGCGCGCCCGCCTCCACGAACGACGCGACGGCCGGCCGGCCCGAGGCCTGCAGCACCCCGCCCGCCACCATCATCAGCGCCAGCGGCGGCGCCGACCAGACCATCGCGGCGAGCACGCCCGCATGGGCGGAGCTGCCCAGCCACAGCGCGCCCAGCCCCGACAGGGACAGACCGCAGGCCAGCGCCGCCGCGGCCCCGGCGAGGCAGAGCGGCACGGTGAAGGCCGTGGCGATGTAGGGGCGCGCGGCCTCCGGCGCGCCGGAGGCCAGATGCGGCGCCGCATGGCGCACCACGGTCTGGTTCAGCCCGAAGCGGCCCAGATCGGCCAGCCCCTGCGCGGCCACGAGGGTCAGCGCGAACAGGCCCACCCCCTCCGCCCCCAGCAGGTTGGCGATCAGCATGTGCATGAGGAAGGAGGCGGCCGCCGCCCCTCCTCGAACCCCAAGCGTGGCGGCGAAGCGCAGCAGCATCGACGTTCCCGGTCCGTCGGCCCCGACGGGGCCGGGGCGCCCCGTCGGGGCGCCGGCGGCGGGAGCCGTCGGGCGCTCATGGCGCCGGGCCGGGCGTGCGTCAATGGTCGGACGTCTCGAACGCCGCCGATCGAGGCCGGTCCGGGCCTCGGCGACGCCCGCGGTCGCGACCCGCCGCTGCGCCCCAACGACGCTCGCCGCGCTGCGAGGACGCGCTGCGGGGTCCCCCGGCCGAACCGCAGGCGACGCGCGGCCGCGCGGCCGCACGCCGTTCGACCTGTGGGTCGGAAGGACCGCCGCCTCCGAAAGCGTCGCTTTCGGCCTGGTTCCACCCGCGCGCCGACGCGCGGCAGGATCGAGCAGCGCGGATCACGGTCCCGACCCGACCCCGCTCGCGCCCGCAGGCCGCCGCCGCCTTCCGTCGCATCGGGCGGCGACCGCGCCCCGTGCCTCGACGCGCCGGCGGGCCAGGCCCCAGCCGTCGCCGCTCAGCTCCCCCCGCGCCAGCGCAGCGTCGCCGTGCCCGTGGCGATCAGCGCGCCGGTCTCATCGCTCAGCCGCGCATCGGCGAAAAAGCTCCGCCGCCCGCCGCCGCTGACCCGCGCCTCGGCGATCAGCCGCCCGCCGCGCGTCTGGCCCACATAGTTCACCGTCAGCGACAGGGTCATCGCATGCCGCGGCGCCGCCGGGTCGCCCGTCCAGCTGCCGGCGAAGCCGCAGGCCGTGTCGATCAGCGTCGCATGCACGCCGCCATGGGGAATGCCGTAGCGGTTGCCGTGCCGCTCCGGATCCAGCGCCAGCTCGACCCGGGCGAAGCCCTCGGACCACTCCGTCACCTCGAAGCCCAGCAGCCGCTGGATCGGGTAGGCCGCCTCGCCCGTGACGGACGAGGGCGCGCCGGGTGCGTCCTCCATGGCGATCTCCTTTGCATGACGGCGACGACCCGAAGGGGGGGGGGGAGCCGAGCCGCGCGGTAGCAGGGCCGCGGCGCGCCGGTCAATCGCCGCTCGGCCCGCACGCCGTCGTCGCCCCGCCCCGGCGCCGGTTCGGCCGCGCTTTCCCGCGCGCTTTCGCCTGTGCTTGCCCCAGCGCCCCCCCGAGCGCTTCCCCCAATGCCTCCCCTTGCGCTTTCCCGCGTGCGCTCCGCGTTGCAAACCGTTAACATTGCAACCGTGGGATGGCGGCACGGCGACGGCGGCGGACCGGGCGACACGGCCCGGACGCGCCCGCGCAGGGAGAGGCGTTTGCCCGAAGACGCGCGCGACAGCGGCATGGAGGCGGCGGCCGACGCGGCCGCGGGCATCGCCCCGGCGCGCGCGCCCGGCCTCGCCGCCGCGTCCGGCGCCACCGCCGCCTCCGCGGGCGCCGCCCCGGACCAGACCTCGCCCGACCAACCCGCCCCCGCGCCGCTCAGCGCCGCCTCCGCCTCCGCCTCCGCTCCCGCCATCGCCGCCTCTGCGGGCTCCGACGAGGACGCCTCGCTCGCCCCGGGCCCCTCGTCCGCCGCGGAGCCGCCGCTGGTCATCGACCTCGACGGCACGCTCGTGCCCGTGGACAGCCTGCACGAAAGCGCCCTCGCCCTGATCGCCCGCGACGCCGGCCGCGGGCTGGCGACCGTCTTCAGCCTGCTCCTGCGCCACGGCTTCCGCCGCGCGCCGATCAAGGCGGCGCTGGCCCTGCGCATCCTGCCCGATCCGTCGAAGCTGCCCTACCGGCCCGCCGCCCTGGCCCTGGCGCAGGAGGCGCGCGCCGCCGGCCGCCGCGTCGCCCTGGTCACCGCGGCCGACCGGCGCATCGCCGAGGCGGTGGCCGATCACCTGGGCCTTTTCGACGAGGTGCACGGCTCCGACGAGGACCGCAATCTGGGCGGCGAGGACAAGGCCGCGCTGCTCTGCGCCCGCTTCGGCCGCGGCGGCTTCGACTATGCC
This sequence comes from Pseudomonadota bacterium, assembly GCA_039816075.1. GTDB lineage: Bacteria > Pseudomonadota > Alphaproteobacteria > Rhodobacterales > Rhodobacteraceae > Albimonas. Next base: position 5,088 of record JBCBYE010000351.1, read on the forward strand.
GGCGACGCGCGCGGCGGCCCAGACCGGCAGGTCGCCGCGCGC
>JBCBYE010000170.1:0-7745 GCA_039816075.1 Pseudomonadota bacterium
CCCTGCTCGATCACCCCGGCTACTACGGCTACCGCGAAGAGCTGCTGACGTTCCTCGAAGAGTACGAGCACGGCGCCCACGCCAAGAAAGCCGCCTGAAAGGAGCCGGAACCATGAGCCTGAACGACGACGAGATCACGCTGATCCAGGACAGCTTCGCCCAGGTGGTGCCCATCAAGGCCCAGGCGGCGGAGCTGTTCTACGGCCGCCTGTTCGAGATCGCGCCGGAGGTGAAGCCGCTCTTCTCCGGCGACATGGCGGTGCAGGGCGACAAGCTGATGACCACGCTCGGCGTGGTGGTGAGCGGCCTGCGCGACCTGCCGGCCCTGCTGCCCGTCGCCGCCGCGCTGGCGGGGCGTCACGTGGACTACGGCGTGAAAGCGGACCACTACGCCCCCGTCGGCGCCGCGCTCCTGTGGACGCTCGGCCAGGGCCTGGGCGAGGCCTTCACCCCCGAGGTCGAAGCCGCCTGGACCGACGCCTACGGAACGCTCTCGGCCGCCATGATCGCCGCCGCCTACCCGGCGGAGGCCGCGTGACGATGCGCCCCTACAGCCCCGCCGCCTTGCGCAGCGCCGCATTGATCCGGTCCGTCCAGTCCGGCCCCTGCGCGCGGAAATGCTCCAGCAGGTCCGCGTCGAGCAGATGCTCAGCCGCCTCGCGCGCCTCGGCGCGGCGCAGAGCCTCCGTGCAGGCGGCCTCGTACGACTCGAAGTCCGACGCGCGCACCGCATCGACCAGATCGTCGGCGGTGATCTCGCGGGCCTCGCCCTCGGCGTCGGTCAGCGGTTCACGGTGCTTGCTCATGGACCCTTCTCTCACGCGCATTCGCCTTGCGCAAAGAAATGATGCGAACTCGCCGCCCTCTCAAGACGTGGACGCAGACATGCAGGCGCCCGTCGAGGGGCACGAGCGCGATGACGCGCCGCTCGCCGTAGTCTCGACGATGGTCCGGCACGGGCACCGCCGCGCCCCACTCCAACCGCGCCGCATCGGCGAAATCCACGCCATGCTTGGCGAGGTTCGCCGCCCGCTTCGCCTCGTCCCATTCGAAGATCACTCCCGCGCATCCTCCGCCCCGGCGGCCCGCGCCCAGCAGAGCGTCGAAAAATGAAGGAAAAGTTGATCGTCATCGGGGCCGGCATGGCCTCTGGCCGCCTGCTCGAAGAGCTCTTCGAAACCGCGCCCGACCGCTACGACGTCGCCCTTTTCGGGGCGGAGCCGCGCGGCAACTACAACCGCATCATGCTCTCCCCCGTCCTCTCGGGCGAGAAGACCTACGACGAGATCGTCACCCACGACGCCGACTGGTACGCGCGCCACGGCGTGACCTGCCGCTTCGGCGAAAAGGTCGAAACCATCGACCGTGCCCGCAAGGTCGTGATCACCGAAGCCGGCGAAACCCCCTACGACAAGCTCGTGGTCGCCACCGGCTCCGACCCCTTCATCATCCCGGTGCCCGGCGCCGACCTGCCCGGCGTGCTCACCTATCGCGACCTCGACGACACCAACGCCATGATCGAGGCGGCCGCCGCGCCCGGCGCCAAGGCCGTCGTCATCGGCGGCGGCCTTCTGGGCCTCGAAGCGGCCGCAGGCCTCAAGCTGCGCGGCATGGACGTCACGGTCCTGCACCTCGCCCCGCACCTGATGGAGCGTCAGCTGGACGCCGCCGCCGGCTACCTCCTGCAAAAAGAACTCGAAAGCCGCGGCATCGCCGTCCACGTCCGCGCCACCACCCACGCCATCCTCGGCGAGGACCGCGCCGCGGGCGTCCGCCTCGACGACGGCACGGAACTGCCCGCCGACCTCGTCGTCATGGCCGTGGGCATCCGCCCCGCCACCGGCCTCGCCAGGACCGCCGGCCTCGCCTGCGGCCGCGGCGTGCATGTGGACGACGCCATGATCACCTCCGACGAGGACGTGCTCGCCGTCGGCGAATGCGTCGAACACCGCGGCGCCTGCTACGGCCTCGTCGCGCCCCTCTACGAAATGGCCAAGACCGCCGCGCGCACCCTGGCCGGCGAGGCCGCCGCCTACGAGGGCTCCGTCACCTCCACCAAGCTCAAGGTCACCGGCGTCGACCTCTTCTCCGCCGGCGATTTCGCCGAAGGCGACGACCGGGAGGAGATCGTGTTCCGCGACCCCGCCCGCGGCGTCTACAAGCGCCTCGTCCTGCAGGACAACCGCATCATCGGCGCCGTCATGTACGGCGACACCGCCGACGGCGCCTGGTTCTTCGGCCTCCTCAAGGACCAAACCGACATCTCGGAGATGCGCGACACGCTCATCTTCGGACCAGCCTATGCCGGGGGCGCCCCCCTGGACCCTATGGCGGCCGTTGCAGCCTTGCCGGATGAGGCGGAGATCTGCGGCTGCAACGGCATTTGCAAATCCAGGATCACCACGGCCATCGCCGGCGGCGCGGGCACCCTCGACGCCGTGCGCGCGCAGACCAAGGCCTCCGGCAGCTGCGGCACCTGCACCGGCCTCGTGGAACAGCTCCTCGCCGTCACCCTTGGCGACGATTTCGTTCTGCCCGCCGCCAAGCCCGTCTGCGGCTGCACCGACCTCACCCATGAGGACGTGCGCCGACTGATCAAGAGCCAGGAGCTCAAATCCCTGCCCGCCGTCATGCAGGAATGCGGCTGGAAGACCTCGTGCGGCTGCCATGTCTGCCGCCCGGCGCTCAACTACTACCTCCTCGCGGACTGGCCCGAGGACTACGCCGACGACCCGCAATCCCGCTTCGTGAACGAGCGCAACCACGCCAACATCCAGAAGGACGGCACCTTTTCCGTCGTTCCGCGCATGTGGGGCGGCATCACCACCCCGGACGAGCTGCGCGCCATCGCCGACGCCGCCGACAAGTTCGACGTGCCCACCGTCAAGGTCACCGGCGGCCAGCGCATCGACCTGCTGGGCGTCCGCAAGGAGGATCTGCCCGCCATGTGGGCGGATCTGGGCAAGGCCGGCCTCGTCTCCGGCCACGCCTACGCCAAGGGCCTGCGCACGGTCAAAACCTGCGTCGGCACCGACCATTGCCGCTTCGGCACGCAGGACTCCACGGGCCTCGGCATCAAGATCGAAAAGCGCATGTGGGGCTCCTGGACGCCGCACAAGGTCAAGATGGCCGTCTCCGGCTGTCCCCGGAACTGCGCCGAAGCCACCTGCAAGGACGTGGGCGTCATCTGCGTGGATAGCGGCTACGAAGTCTCCGTCGCCGGCGCCGCCGGCATGGACGTGAAAGAGACCGAAGCCCTCGGCAAGGCAACCACCGAGGAGGAGGCCCTCGACCTCATCGTCGCCTTCGTCCAGCTCTACCGCGAACACGCCAAGTATCTGGATCGCCCCTACAAATGGGTCGCCAAGGTCGGCCTCGACTGGGTCAGGGCGCGCGTGGTCGACGACCTCGACGAACGCCGCGCGCTGATCGAACGCTTCGACCTCTCGCAATCCATCTACCAGCGCGATCCCTGGGCCGACCGGGCGGACCCGCGCACGGCCCGCGCCTTCGCGCCCCTCTCGGACCTGACGCTGGAGGCCGCGGAATGAGCTGGATCGACATCGGCGCCCTCGGCGACATCCCCGTGCGCGGCGCCCGCGTCGTGCGCACGGCCCAGGGCTGCGTGGCCGTCTTCCGCACCCATGACGACGAGGTCTTCGCCCTCGACGACCGCTGCCCGCACAAGGGCGGCCCCCTCTCCGAAGGCATCGTGCATGGCCGCGCCGTCACCTGCCCCCTGCACAACTGGGTCATCGCCTTCGAAACCGGCGAGGCCCAGGGCGCCGACGAGGGCGCCGTCGCCACCTACGCCGCGCGGGTGGAGGACGGCCGCGTCCTTCTCGACGCGACCCGGCTGAGCGCGCGGAGCGCCGCGTGACCCCCCGCGACGCCGCCGAAGACGAGGCGCGCGCGCCGTCGGTCGAGGCCGAAGACGCCTCCGCCGTCCGCACCGCCTGCCCCTATTGCGGCGTCGGCTGCGGCGTGCTCGCCACGCCCGACGGGCGGGGCGGGGCCGCCATCCAGGGCGACCCCGAGCACCCGGCGAGTTTCGGCCGCCTGTGCTCCAAGGGCGCCGCGCTCGGCGACACGATCTCGCTGGAGGGCCGCCTGCTGGCCCCCCGCGTCGACGGTCGCGAAACCGGCTGGGACGAGGCCCTCGACCGCGTCGCGACGGCGTTCCGGAAGGCCATCGCCGAGCATGGCCCCGACAGCGTCGCCCTCTACGTCTCCGGCCAGCTGCTGACCGAGGATTACTACGTCGCCAACAAGTTCATGAAGGGCTTCGTCGGCTCCGCCAACATCGACACCAACTCGCGCCTGTGCATGGCCAGCTCCGTCGCCGGCCACAAGCGCGCCTTCGGCGGCGACGTCGTCCCGGGCGTCTACGAAGACCTGGAGGAGGCGGATCTGGTGGTCCTCACCGGCTCCAACCTCGCCTGGTGCCACCCCGTCCTCTTCCAGCGCCTCGCCGCGGCGAAGGCGCGGAACCCGAACCTCAAGGTCGTCAACATCGACCCCCGCCGCACCGCCACGTCGGAGCTGGCGGATTTCGACCTCCCCCTCGCCCCCGGCTCGGACGCCACGCTCTTCAACGGGCTGCTGCGGGTGATCGAGGCCGAAGACGCGCTGGACGCCGACTGGTGCGCCGCCCATGTCGACGGCCTGGCGCAGGCGCTGGAGGCCGCGCGACCCTTCACCTACGATCGCGTGGCCGAGGCCACAGGCCTCTCCCCCCTCCTGGTCGCGCGTTTCTACGCCGCCTGGATCGGGGCGGAGCGGGTCGTCACCGTCTACTCGCAGGGCGTCAATCAGTCCTCGGCCGGCGTCGAAAAGGTCGCCTCGATCCTCAACTGCCATCTCGCCACGGGACGCATCGGCCGTCCCGGCATGGGCCCGTTCAGCGTCACCGGCCAGCCCAACGCCATGGGGGGGCGCGAGGTCGGCGGCCTCGCCAACATGCTGGCGGCGCATCTGGACCTGGGGGTCGAGGCGCACCGGACCGCCGTGCAGGGCTTCTGGGGCTCGCCCGCGATGGCGAGCGTGCCCGGCCTGAAGGCCGTCGACCTCTTCCGCGCCTGCGCCGACGGGCGCATCAAGGCGCTGTGGATCATGTCCACCAACCCCGCCGTGTCGTTGCCCGAGGCAGACGCGGTCCGCGCCGCCATCGCCGCCACGCCCTTCGTCGCCGTCTCCGACATTCTCGCCGATACCGACACCGCCCGTCTCGCCGACGTGCTGCTGCCCGCCGCCGGCTGGGGCGAGAAATCCGGCACGGTCACCAATTCCGAGCGGGTCATCTCCCGCCAGCGCCCCTTCCTGCCGGCGCCGGGCCTCGCCCGTCCCGACTGGCGCCAGATCTGCGACGTCGCCGCCCGCCTGGGCTGGGGCGAGGCCTTCGCCTTCGACGGCCCCGCCGCGATCTTCGACGAACACGCGCGCCTCTCTTCCGTCGCCGCGGGCCTCGGCGCCGCCTTCGACATCTCGGGCCTCGCCGGCCTCTCCGCCGCCGAGTACGACGCCCTCGCGCCGACCCGCTGGCCGGCGCAGGCCGATCACGCCCCGTCGGGGCGCCTCTTCGGCGCCGGCGGCTTTCCCACGCCCGACGGCCGCGCCCGGATGCACCCGGTGGCGGGCCGAGGTCTCGCCCGCCCCCTCACGCCCCGGCGTCCCCTGCGCCTGAACACCGGCCGCGTGCGCGACCACTGGCACACCATGACGCGCACCGCCCGCTCCGCCCGCCTGTCGCGCCACATCGCCGAGCCCTATCTGGAAGTGCACCCCGCCGACGCCGCCCGCTTCGGCCTCGCTCCCGCGACCCTGGCCGAGATCCGCAGCGATCACGGACGCGCCGTCCTGCGCGTCCTCGTCACCGACCGAACGCCCCGGGGCTCCGTTTTCGCCCCCATGCACTGGACCGCCGAGACCGCCTCCGCCGGCCGAATCGACGCCCTCGTGGCGGCCGAGGTCGACCCGATTTCCGGCCAGCCGGAGAGCAAGGCGACCCCGGTGAGCGTCGAACCATACCAAACTGTATGGTATGGTTTCGCGCTCTCCAAAGACGTGTTTTGCCCGCAAACGGACTATTGGGCCACGGCCCGTCTCCCCTCCGGCCAGCAGGCGGAGCTGGCCGGGCGGGTCCTGCCCCCGGACTGGACCGCCTTCGCCCGGGACCTCTTCGGCCTGTCCGCCGACGCGGACCCCGTGGCGTTCGAGGATCCCGCGGCGGGCCTCGCGCGCATCGGCTTCGTCGAGGACGGCCGCCTGACCGCCGCCCTCTTCGTTTCGCCCGAGCCGGTGCGCATCGCCCGCGCGCATGTGGCCGCGGCCTTCGGCGAGGGCGCGGCGGCGGGCGCCGTCCTCGCCGGCCGTCCCTCGGCCGACCGGCCCGATCCCGGGCCAACCGTCTGTTCCTGCTTCGATATCGGCGCCAACGCCATCCTGTCGGCCGTCGCCTCGGGCCAGGCGATGACGGTCGACGCGGTGGGCAAGCTGCTGCAAGCTGGCACGAATTGCGGTTCCTGCCGACCGGAGATCAAGGCCTTGATCCAACGCGCCCGCCCCGCCGTCGCCGCCGAATGAGCTTCTCGCGCTTCGTCCACGCCATGGGCCGCGGCCCGGGGCGCGCCCGCTCGCTGACGCAGGCGGAGGCGCAGGAGGCCATGTCGTTGATGTTGCAGGACAAGGCGCCGCCCGAGGCGGTCGGCGCCCTGCTGATGCTGATGCGCTATCGCGGCGAGAGCCCCGAGGAGGTCGCCGGCTTCGCCGCCGCCGCCCGGGTCCACGCGCAGGGCTGGGCGCAGACGGGCGCGGCGCTGGACTGGCCCGCCTATGCGGCGGGGCGCAGCCGCGGCCTGCCCTGGTTCCTGCTCTCGGCCCGGCTGCTGGCGCGGGCCGGGTTTCCCGTTCTGATCCATGGGTTTACCGCGAATGCCGGCGCCCTTTCGGACCCCGCGACGCAGCTGGACGCGGCCGGCATCCCTGCCGTGCGGACGCCCGCCGAGGCCGCCGCGGCGCTGGCCGAGGCCGGCATCGCCTACGCCCCGCTCTCGGCCGTCTCGCCGGACCTGCTGCGCCTTCTGAAGCTTCGCGAGGTGCTCGGTCTGCGCTCCGCCGTCAACACCGTGGCGCGGATGCTCAACCCCGCGGGGGCGGCGGCCACGGTGCAGGGCGTCTTCCATCCGCCCTATCGCGAGCTGCAGCAGGAGGCGGCGCGCCTGCTGGGCCAGCCCGCGTTCTGCGCCCTCAAGGGCGGCGGCGGGGAGTTCGAGCGGCATCCGGGCAAGGCGGTCACGCTCTACCGCCTCGCAGACGCCAAGCCCCTGAAAGAAAACGCGCCTTCGCGCCTGGCCGAGGCGCGGCGCCTGGCCGAGGGGCCGGCCGAGGGGCTGACGCTGGGGGCCCTGTGGCGCGGCGAGGCGCGGGACGCCTTCGCCGAAGCGCTGGTCCTGGGCACCGCCGCCGCGGCGCTGCTGACCTGCGGGGCCGCGCCGAGCCTGGAGGCAGCCGAAGCCCGGGCGGCGGCGCTGTGGTCCGACCGGTCGGAGGCGAGCGCCCGGGGAGATGCGGCATGATCCAGGCGCTGACCTACCCCGGGCTTTTGGCGCGCCTGATCAACGGCTTGCCGCGTCGTCTTGAGCGTCGGCCTAAAGCGGCGGCGCCGGCCGCGCCCCGTCGGCTGCGCCGGTCGGGCCAGGGCTCCGTCGCGCTGGTGGGGGCCGGGCCGGGGCCGGCGGACCTGCTGA
>JBCBYE010000484.1:0-3889 GCA_039816075.1 Pseudomonadota bacterium
CCGCCGTAGATGCGCTGCACGCGCGCGTCCTGCCACATCTCGGCGATGGGGTATTCCATCATGTAGCCGTAGCCGCCGAAGACCTGGAGCATGCTGTCGATCACTTCGCATTGCAGGTCGGTCAGCCAGTACTTGGCCATGGCGGCCTTCTCGTTGCTCAGCTTGCCGTCCATGTGCTCGCGCAGGCATTCGTCGAAGAAGCTGCGCGCGACGGTGGTCTGCGTCTTGGCATGAGCGATGCGGTGGGCGACGGTCTGGTGGCCGAGCAGCGGCTTGCCGAAGGTCTCCCGCTCCTTGGCGTAGTCGATGGCCAGCCCCACCGCGCCCTCCATGGCGCCGACGGCGCCGGCGGCGAGGATCAGACGCTCTTGCGGCAGGGAGCTCATGAGGTGGGCGAACCCCTTGCCCTCTTCGCCGCCGAGCAGGTTTTCGGGGGGCACGGCGACCTCGTCGAAGAAGAGCTCGGAGGTGTCGGCGGCGTGCAGGCCGGCTTTTTCAAGGTTTCGGCCGCGGCGGAAGCCCTCGGCGCCCTCGGTCTCCACCACCATGAGGGAGACGCCCTTGGCGCGCTCCTTCGGGTCGGTCTTGCAGGCGACGACGATGATGTCGGCGTGCTGGCCGTTGGAGATGAAGGTCTTGGAGCCGGTCATGCGATAGACGTTGCCGTCCTTCACCGCGCGGGTCTTGATCGACTGCACGTCGGAACCGGTGGAGGGTTCGGTCATCGCCAGGGCGCCGACCAGCTCTCCGGTCGCCATCTTGGGCAGCCAGCGGCGCTTCTGCTCTTCGGTACCGTAGGCGAGAATGTAGTGAGCGACGATGGCGGAATGGACCGAGTTGTTGTTCGCCCAGAACGCCATGTTCAGCCGGGCGGGCACCATGTTGAGCACCGCCTCATGCCCGAAATCGCCGCCGGCGCCGCCGTATTCCTCGGGGATCGAGGCGCAGAGGAAGCCGGCCTCGCCCGCCTGGTTCCACGCGGCGCGGTCCATCATGGCCCCCTTGCGCCAGTCGGCGGTCTTGGGGCCCCAGGTTTCCGGCAGCCACTTGGAGGCCATTTCCTCAAGCATGACATGTTCGTCGGTCATCCAGTCGGAGCGGGGCGGCTGGTAGGTCATTCGGAGCTCCCTGAAGCGTTCTTCGGCGCGGCGGGCGCGCCGTATTCGTCGATGAAGTCTCGATAGGCCTGATCGAGCGCGGCGGGGTCCGCGACGTCGTCCAGCCGTTCGAGCAGAACGGTCAGCAGGTAATTGTTTCCCAGACCGTAGGATTCGTTAAGCGCCCGAAGACGATCGTAGGCCGTCTGTGTCAGAGCGATGGAGCGCTTGACCGGCAGGGGCAGGCGTTTGGGTTTCGCGAGGGGGGCGAGCATTGTTCAGACGGCGTCGCCCGACGACGCGCTAAGCGCGCGGCGCAGGGCTTCTCTGGCCGCGGGATCGTTTTCGGACGCGACCACATCGCGGGTGGCGCGTTCGATGCGCTGCAGACGCGCGATCTCGGCCGGCCGGGTCCAAGGGGCGCCACGCTCGAATTCGGCGAAATCGGTTTCGGTCAGCTCCCGCACCTCGCCGTCATCGTCGATCATCGGCTTCTCGTCGGTCATGGGCTCGTTGCTCCCTCGCGTTGGCCTTGCGCATCGAGATCACGCGAACGGCGGTTCCGCGGATGGTGTAGGCGACGACGATCAGACGACCGTCGAGAGGTCCGATCGAAACGCGGCGGGTTTCCCTCTCGCCGTCCGGTCCGACATAGTCGCGAGGGTTTTCCCTATCGAACGTTGCGCCCCAATCGTATCCGGCGAGGTCCGCGAAATCGAGCCCGCGAACCTCGAGGGTCGTCCGCCGCTTGGCCTCGTCCCACTCCAGAGCGATGGAATGCGACGAGGCGTGGCGGTATTCCGTCACGTCGCGGCGCTTCTCAGAACGCCTCCGCCGCCATGTCCATCACCGGGGCCGCGCCGGACTGGATGCGCGCAAGGCGCAGGCCGGTCTCGGGCAGGGAGCGGGACATGTAGTAGCGGCCCGTGCGGATCTTGGTGCGGTAGAAGTCCTCGTCGGATGCGCCGGCCTCCAGCGCCTCGTGCGCGGCCTTGGCCATCCGGGCCCAGGAATAGCCGAGGCAGACATGCCCGAAGAGGTGCATGAAGTCGGAGGAGCCGGCCAGCGCCTCGTTCGGGTTCTTCATGCCGTGCTGCATGAAGTGCATGCCGGCGGCCTGCAGGTCCTTCGACGCGGCCTTGAGCGGGTCGAGGAAGTCGGTCTTGAGCGCCTCGTTCCCCTCGTTCTCCTTGATGAAGGTCTTCACCAGCTCGAAGAACGCCATCACGTGCTTGCCGCCGTCCTGGGCCAGCTTGCGGCCCACGAGGTCGAGCGCCTGAACGCCGTTGGCGCCCTCGTAGATCATGGCGATGCGGGCGTCGCGCACGAACTGCGACATGCCCCATTCCTCGATATAGCCGTGGCCGCCGTAGATCTGCTGGGCTTGGGTGGCCATGTCGAAGGCCTTGTCGGTGATGAAGCCCTTGATGACGGGCGTCAGCAGCGAAATCAGGCCCTCGGCGTCCTTGTCGCCATGATGCGCAGCATCGATCATCGTCGCGCCCCACAGGGCGAACATGCGGGCGCCTTCCACGAAGGCCTTCTGGTCGAGCAGCATGCGCCGCACGTCCGGATGCACGATCAGCGGATCGGCCGGCTTGTCCGGCGCCTGAACGCCGGTGACGGCGCGGCCCTGGACGCGGTCGAGGGCGTAGTCGCGGGCGTTCTCATAGGCGACGGCGGCCTGGGACAGGCCCTGAAGGCCGACTCCGATGCGCGCTTCGTTCATCATTGTGAACATCGCGCGCAGGCCCTTATGCGCCTCGCCCACGAGGAAGCCAGTGGCCTCGTCGTAGTTCATCACGCAGGTGGCGTTGCCGTGGATGCCCATCTTCTCTTCGAGCTTGCCGCAGGCCACGCCGTTGCGGGCGCCGAGGCTGCCGTCCTCGTTCACCATGAACTTGGGCACGATGAAGAGGGAGATGCCTTTGACGCCGTCCGGCCCGCCGGGGATCTTGGCCAGCACCAGGTGGATGATGTTGTCGGCCATGTCGTGCTCGCCGGCCGAGATGAAGATCTTCTGGCCGGAGACGGCATAGCTGCCGTCCTCCTGCGGGACCGCCTTGGTGCGCAGCAGGCCCAGATCGGTGCCGCAATGCGGCTCCGTCAGGTTCATGGTGCCGGTCCACTCGCCCGAGACCATCTTGGGCAGGTAGGTCTGCTTCTGATCGTCCGAGCCATGGGCGTGGATGGCGGAATAGGCGCCGTGGGTCAGGCCGGGATACATGGAGAAGGCCATGTTGGCGGCCGAGAACATCTCGGACGTCGCGGTGCCCAGCACGTAGGGCATGCCCTGCCCGCCATAGTCCGGGTCGCAGTCGAGGCCGGTCCAGCCGCCTTCGCGCATCGTGTCGAAGGCTTCCTTGAAGCCCTTGGGCGTGCGCACCACGCCGTTCTCCAGCACGCAGCCCTGCTTGTCGCCGATGGCGTTGATCGGCGCCATCACGTCGCGCGCGATCTTGCCGGCCTCCTCCAGGATGGCCGAGGTGAAGTCGCGGTCCAGCTCGGCATAGCCGTCGACGGCGCTTTCATGGACCTTGAGCGCCTCGTGCAGGACGAACTCGAAATCGCGGAGCGGCGGGGTGTAGGTGGGCATGGCGGTCCTCCCTCGGGGCGGCGGGTCGTTGGATCGGCGGCGGGGGCGACGGGCGCCTGCCGGCTTGCATCTTGCAAAGGGCGGGGCGCGGGCCGTTCTGGCGGCCCGCGCTCAGGTCACTCGGCCGCGTCCTTCAGGACGCCGCGTTCGTTCAGAACCTTTTCGCCCCAGGCGATGTTCTTGCGCAGGTCTTCGA
>JBCBYE010000603.1:0-2960 GCA_039816075.1 Pseudomonadota bacterium
GCCCTGCGCGGTCACGGTCACGACCATGTCCTCGCGCTCGATCAGGTCCTCGTCCTCCAGATCGCCGGCATACTCGGTGATCTCGGTGCGGCGCGGCGTGGCGAATTTCTCGCGGACCTCGCGCAGCTCGGTGGAGATGATCTCCAGGATCCGCTCGCGGCTGCGCAGGATGTCGAGGTAGTCGACGATCCTGACCGACAGCGCCTCCAGCTCGTCCGTCACCTCGCGCACGCCCAGCGCGGTCAGGCGCTGCAGGCGCAGGTCGAGGATGGCGCGGGCCTGCGCCTCCGACAGCCTGTAGGTGCCGTCCTCGGCGACCTTGTAGACCGGGTCGTCGATCAGGCGGATGTAGTCGGCGATGTCGGCGGCCGGCCAGTCCCGATCCATCAGCCGGGCGCGGGCCGTCGCGGGATCGGGGGAGGCGCGGATCGTCGCCACCACCTCGTCCACGTTCGACACCGCCACGGCGAGGCCGCACAGGACATGGGCGCGTTCGCGGGCCTTCGAAAGCTCATGCGCCGTGCGCCGCGCCACCACCTCCTCGCGGAAGGCGATGAAGGCGCTGAGGATCTGCTTGAGATCGAGCTGCTCCGGCCGTCCGCCGTTCAGCGCCAGCATGTTGCAGCCGAAGGTCGTCTGCAGGTTGGTGGAGCGGTAGAGCTGGTTCAGCACCACCTCGGGCGAGGCGTCGCGCTTGAGCTCGATCACCACGCGCACGCCCAGACGGTCGCTTTCGTCCTGGACGTGGGCGATGCCCTCCAGCTTCTTGTCGCGGGCCTGCTCGGCGATGCGCTCGATCAGGGTGGCCTTGTTCACCTGGTAGGGCAGCTCGTCCACGACGATGGCGTAGCGGCCGGCGCGGATCTCCTCGATGCGGGTCTTGGCGCGCATGATGACGCTGCCGCGGCCGGTCAGGTAGGCCTTCCGCGCGCCGCCGCGGCCCATGATGAGGGCGCCGGTGGGAAAGTCCGGCGCGGGCACGTATTGCATCAGGTCCGCGACCTCGAGGCTCGGCTCCTCGATCAGCGCCAGGGTCGCGTCGACGACCTCGCCCAGATTGTGCGGCGGGATGCGCGTGGCCATGCCGACCGCGATCCCCTCGGCCCCGTTGACCAGCAGGTTCGGAAAGCGCGCCGGCAGCACCGAGGGTTCGGTGTCCTGACCGTCGTAGTTGGGGACGAAATCGACCGTGTCCTTGTCGATGTCCGCCATCAGGAAGTCGGCCGGCGGCGCCATGCGCGCCTCGGTGTAGCGCATGGCCGCCGGCGCGTCGCCGTCCATGGAGCCGAAATTGCCCTGGCCGTCCAGCAGCGGCAGGCGCATGGAGAAGGTCTGCGCCATGCGCACCAGCGCGTCGTAGATCGCGCTGTCGCCATGGGGGTGGTAGTTGGCCATCACGTCGCCGACCGGGCGCGCGGACTTGCGATAGCCCTTGTCATGCGTGTTGCCGGCGCTCTGCATCGAATAGAGGATGCGGCGATGCACGGGCTTGAGCCCGTCGCGCAGGTCGGGCAAAGCGCGGCTGACGATCACGCTCATCGCGTAATCGAGGTAGCTGCGCCGCATCTCCTCTTCGACCGTGATGGCCGGATGCGCGGGGGCTGGCGACGAGGTCGCGCCGTCGTCTTCGGGATCGTCGGTCAAAGGCGGCCTGCTCTGTTCGGGTTTTGCCGGACAGAATAGGCCCTTGCGGGGGCGGAGGCAACGCGGAGGCAGGGCGGCCATGGCGTCTGAGCGGGGGGGCGGAACGGCGCCGCTCAAGGGCGAGGATCGCGGTCCCGTCGCGGTGCTGACGACGGGCAATCCACTGATCGCGCGCGGCGGCTCCGGCGCCTATCTGGCCGGCTTCGCCGAGGCGCTGCGACGGGCCGGACGGGACCTGCGCCTGATCGGCGCGCGGCCGCTGTCGCCCGGCGCCGGATGGGGCCGGATGCAGGCCGACTATCTCGCGCCGTTCGACCGCATCCGCATGCGGCGCGTCCTGCGCCTCGGCCCCGGCCTGCTGGCGCGCAGCCCGCGCGCCTGGCAGGCCCGCCTGCGCCGCGGCGGGGCGCCGGACGAGCCCCTGTTCACCGTGCCCACGGCGGCGGAGATCGCCTGGGCCGTGCAGGCCGTCATGGCCGCGCGCCCTTCGCTGCTGGTCAGCAACTATTTCGGCGGCGCGGCGGCCTTCCCGCATCTGCCGCCGGACCTGCCCAAGGCGATCCTCAGCCACGACGTCTTCAGGCTCAAACGCGCCAGCGCCGCGGCGGCGGGCGTGACCCTGGGCTGGCCGGAGCGCTACGACGCGCAGGAGATCGAGGCCTTCCGCGCCGCCGACATCGTGCTGGCGATCAAGCAGGAAGAGGCGGACTACATCCGCGAGGTGGCGCCGGGGACGCGCACCGTGCTGTTCCCCATCACCGTGCCCGTGCCGGACGGTCCGCCGCCGCCGGCCGCCGGACCGATCTGTCTGCTGGTGGGATCGCGCAGCCACACCAACGACGACGGGCTCGCCTGGCTCCTGTCGCAGGTCTGGCCCCGCGTGACCGCGCTGCGCCCGGACGCGCGCCTGCGCGTGGTCGGGCGCATGGCCGAGGCCGTGCCGCAGCCCTGGCCCGCGGGGGCCGAGGCGGTGGGCTTCGTCGACGATCTCGACGCGGAGCATGCCGCCGCCGCCGTGGCGCTGGGGCCCTTGCGCTTCGGCTCCGGCGTGAAGCTGAAGCTGGTGGAGGCGTTGGCCCATGGCCTGCCGGCGGTGGCCACGACCTCGGGCGCCGAGGGCATCGCGCCGGCGCCGCCGCCGGCGCTGCGCGTGGCCGATGCGCCCGAGGCCTTCGCCGCCTGCGTGGCGGAGGCCCTGGGCGCGACCGATCCGGCCGGCGACCGTCTGGCGGCCCGGGCCCTGGCGCGCGAGCGCTTCAGCCTGGAGGTGGCGGGCGCCCGCGCGGCCGCCGACCTGTTCGCCGCAGCGGACGAGA
>JBCBYE010000830.1:0-1736 GCA_039816075.1 Pseudomonadota bacterium
CCCGAAACCCCAGCCGACCGCGGCCCTCCGCGCGGCCGAGGCCGCGCGGGCGCGGAGCGGAGCTCCGCGCGCGCTTGCAGGGCAAGCGCAGGGCCGCTCGCGCGCCGATCCGCCGTCGGTCAGTCGGATCTTAACCCCTGGCGGGTTTCTTGGCAGGCGGGTGACGAGGGGATGCGAAAATGCGTGCGATGGCATGGCCGGCGTGGATGCGGCCGGACTCCGTTTTGACGACTTGGGCGGGGGCGACGATGCTGGGGGCGGCGACGCTCTCGGCCGCGGCGGGGCCCGCCCGCGCCGTGGATCTGGCCGAGGCGCAGGCGCCTCCGGTCTGGGGCAGCGACTACATGACCTCCGGCGCCGACGACCGGCTGACGATCTGCCGCGCCGACATCGAATACCCCAACGCGCTCTTCGGCCTGCGCCTGCACGGGCCCGACATGACGGCGGAACTCTACTTCGCCCATGACGGCTTCGCCATGCCGCACGGCGCCCGCCTCGGCCGGGCGGAGCTGCGCATCGGCGAGGCGCGCCACCGGCTCGACGCCAGCACCTTCCCGCGGGAGGCGGAGGACGGCCCCACCACCAATTTCATGCTGCTCCGCCCCCGCCGGACCGAGGCGGGCGCGATCGTGAACCGCCTCCGCGACCCGGGCCCCGAGGGCGCGGGCGCCGTCGCCGTCGCCCTGCCGCGGCAGAGCTTCGACATCAGCCTCGCCCGCAGCGCCGAGGCCATCGACGCCGCCCTCGCCTGCTGGCGCCGGAACTACACCGGCCCGCGCCCGGGGGTCGGCGGATGAGCCGCCCGCGCGCCGCTCCGCGTCCCCTGCGCCCCGCCCGCCGGGCCCAGGCCCCCTGCGTGTCTCAGACCGCCCGCATGTCTCAGACCGACCCACGCGGCGACCGGCCGCGCCCGAGGCGTCTCGGGCGCCTTCTCGCCGTCGCTCTGGCCGCGAGCCTCGCCGCCGTCGCCTCCGCCGCGGCGGGCGAGCGCTGGTCCAACAGCTATTCGCACGCCTCGCGCTCGGCGCAGCCGTCCACCTGCAACGCCGAGATCACCTATGTCGACGCCGCCTTCGGCCTGCGCATGCACGGCGCCGTGCTCAGCCTGGAGTTCTTCTTCAGCCACGACGCCTTCGCCCTGCCGCACGACGCGCATCTGGGCGAGGCGTCGCTGATCTTCGACGACGGCCGCTACATCCTCGCCGCCCGCACGTCGTCGCGCGAGCCGCATGGGGCCGCGACCACGTCCTCCCTGAGGCTCATGCCCGAACGGGATGACGTCGCGGGCATCGTCGAGCGGCTGCGCACGGCGGCCGGCGCCGGCCTGCAGCTGCCCAGCGAGCGTTTCGCCATCGGTCTGCGCGGCAGCGACAAGGCCATCGGCCGCACGTTCGACTGCTGGCAGGCCCGCTACGCCGAACCCGCAGGCTCCCCGGCCAGAAACCCGTTCCGGGGCCCCGTGCTGAACGCCCCTGTTCGCTGACCCGCGCGCCGGCGCGGGCCGCTGACGCGCGCGCCGGCGCGGGGGGCAAGGTCGCCGCCCCCGCCGAAACGGGCCCCGGCCCCGATCCCTCCGGTCCGAACCCGAGCCGCCGCCGCCGCCGCAGAACGCCGCGCCGCGCCGCGCGCGCCCTGACCCGCCTGCGACGGACGACGCCCCCCGGGCCTCGCCCGCCCGCGCCCACCCTCAAGACGGCCAAGTCCCGGCGCTCCAACGAAAAACCGCCCGTCGCGAC
>JBCBYE010000359.1:0-4994 GCA_039816075.1 Pseudomonadota bacterium
CGGGCGCGGCGCCGGGCTCGGCCCCGTGCGCGTCTGGGCGCGCTGCCGGTCTTCGCGTTCGAAGGCCTGCTTCAGCGACGCCTGCTCTCGCGCCTCGGTCTTGTCCAACCCGCGCAGACGGCGCTCGAGATCCAGCCGCTGCATCTCCTGCCGGGCCTGCAGGTCCGCTCGCTCCGCGGCGTGCCGTTCCGCCAGCACGCGCTTTGCGTCCTCGTGGGCGGCATTGCGCTTGCGGTCCTGGTAGGCGTGCAGCTGCGACCGCAGATAGGCCACGCCCGAGACCTGCGCGAGGAACCTCGCAACGCCCGTCGGGGCGGCGGCCTCACGTTGGGCCTCCAGGAAGGCGACCCGGGCGGCATAGGACGCCGCATGGGCCGATCGATCGGCGGCCTGATGGCCGTTGAGATGCTCGCGATGCGCCATCTGCTTCTCCTTCAACTCCGCGGCCTGGCGTTCCAGATCGGCTCTGCGCTCGGCCTGACGGCGCCTCAACGCCGCGAGCTGCTCGGCTCGGGCCTCCTGATCGCGCGCCACCTTCAGCGTTTTGGCATGCGCCTTCGCCAAGGCCTTCGCCTCGCCCACCGTTGGGAGCGCGTCCGCCGCGCCCGCATCGCCGAGGAACGCGCGGATGGCTTTCGTGTCCGCTTGGCGATCGGCAATCAGACGCGGCAGGGAGTTCACCACGCCCTGCGCGTCCACCAGGGCGAAGGGCCGTTTGCCGTGGCATAGGATGAAGCCGGCGTCCTGCAGCGAGCTGATGAAGGCCTCGGGACTGTCGCGCCGGCGCCAGAGCTCCGTGATCCGCGCCTCCCGCGCCTCGCGGCTCTCGCCGGTGTTGTCCTTGGCCGCCTTGTCGGCCGCGTTCATCTGCCGATGGGCCTGCCGCGCGCGGTCCTCAAGTCGGTGATAGCCCGGGGCCAGCTCGATGCCATGCTCGCGCGCAAAGGCGCGGGTGACGCCCATGAGCTTCTCGCGGTCGAAGGCCATGTGGATCGCCTTCATCTCCTGCACGTCGACCCGCGACCAGATCACGTGCGCATGCTCGCGCCCCTCCTTGATGTGGAAGACGACGGCGCGCGGCTGCCCGGCGAGACCCAGCGCCTCTTCGATGCGGTCCACGTAGGCGGCGTAGAGCTCGCGCGGCAGCGGCCCTTGCCGGCGATCGGGGTTGACCGAGAGGCTGTAGAGGTAGTTGCGGCAGCGGGTCATGGCGGCCGCCTCGGCCTCCCACTCGGCGAAGGCCCCGTGCAGATCCTCGGCCACGCTGCCGCGCAGATCGGCCAGCTCGAGATACTCGTTGTCCTGAGCGTTGAGCAGATGCGTGGCCAGATCCTGGCCATGGCCACGCTGGCTGGCGAAGGGGATCATGGCCGCCGTCCAATCAAGAGGAACAGCGCCGAGCGGATCTCGCCCAGGTCGCCGCGGATCGGCTCCAGGTCCTCGCGCGAGAGGCCGCGCCCGTTTCGCTCCAACCGCCGCAGCGCGTCCGCCGCGGCCGAGGCCTCGGCCAGGATCCGGGCCAGCTGACGCAACTCCGCCGGCCGATGCCGCGTGCGCCCGAAGACCGCCTCGGTGAGGAAAGCGTTGATGCTCAGACCGCTTGCGGCCACGCGCGCCTCGAAGGCCGCGCGCTTGTCGGCGGGCGGGCGCCACGAGATGGGCTTTGGACGGTTCGGGCGGTCTGGATCGGGCATCGGTCTCCATGTCTAGGTGGTTGCGGCGACGCTCCGCCTCGGGCGGGCCTCGTCGGTCTTTGCGGCTTCGGCGCCGGGCTCGCCGATCGTCGTCCAGGGGTCGAACCCTTGGCGCGGGCTCCGCCGGCGCACGGCGGATCGGGTTGGCGAAGGGCGCGACCGCCCTTGGCTCGATGGGCGTCGGGAGAGCGACATCTCCCGGCCGGCGTCCAGGGGCCGCGCCCTGGCCGATGGGGTTCCAAGGGGAGAGCGGCGTCTTCCCCGGCCCAAGCCGGTGCGGGCAGCAGCGGTCGTGATGGAACGTCGATCCGTTCCCTCGGCCGAAGCGGGGTCGATCCCCGCCCGCCTCAGGCGGCTCGTTCGGCCGAACGCGCCCTTGCGCAAAACGCCGCGCTCGTCGTGGGGTTTTGCGCTTAGGGCGCCCAGGGGGGTGTCAACGGGGGGCGGGACGCCCCCCTCCAAGGTGAGCGCGGTCCTACCCGCGCACACCTTGTATCCGGCCGCTTCGGCCACCCCGCGCTGATACCTCCAGTTTAGCACATCCCTCGACACGCGCGCCAATTTCCCTTGCTGCACCGCACAACGCCGTCCGTCGACCTTCGAGAACCCCGCTTCGAGGTTCGCCCGAGGTTCCGACCTTCGGTTCCGGTGGATGCTGGGCTCCTCAAACGGGACCGGGGTCCTTGGCGATCCTTCCGCCTCCCGCGTCCGCGCAGCCCGATGGGAGTGGAGTGCACACTCCAATGCCGCAGACCGACGCCTCGCCTCCGGATCTGACGCTGCAGCCCACGCGCGAGACCTACGATGCACTCCAGCAGGCCTACGAGCACTTCAACTGGGCGCTCTTCGACCAGCGCCTGCCGAACTGTCTGATCACGCTGCAGCGCCGGGGCCGCGGCTTCGGCTTCTTCGCCGCCGGGCGCCTGCGCCGCGGCGACGGCGCCCGCGCCGACGAGATCGCTCTGAACCCGGCGCGGTTCCGCGGCCAGGGCGATCTGGCGACGCTGGCGGTTCTGGCCCACGAGATGGTCCATCTGTGGCAGCATCACTTCGGCGCGCCCGGCCGCGCGCGGTATCACAACGCCGAATGGGCCTTGCAGATGCGGCGGATCGGGCTGCAGCCGAGCCATGACGGCACGCCGGACGGTCGCTCCACGGGCGACGTCATGCATCACCTCATCGTCGCGAACGGTCCGTTCGAGGCGGCGGCGCGGGATCTGATCGCTCGCGGCTTCGAGATCGTCTGGCAGGACGGCCCTACGCGGCCAGCTGCCGGCGGGCGCGGCGGCCGTCGGTCCAAGTTCGTTTGCCCGGTCTGCGGCCTGGCGGCCTGGAGCCGACCCGGCGCCCGCCTGCTCTGCGCCGCTCACCGCGTGGAGATGACGGCGCGGGTCTGACCCTTCGGCTCCGCCGTCTCCTTTTCCAGCCCGCGCAAAAGAAAACCCCGGCGGAGGCCGGGGTTCTCGGTGCGGGCGGGCCGCCCTAGAAGCTCGCCGCCGCGTCGCTCTGCGCCTCGACGTTCGCGGCCCTCTTCGCGGACTTTCGCGGGCGCGACCACTTGAGTTGGTAGCTGCCGTCGTCTTCGCGAACCAGCGCCGCCCAGATCGCCTGCGGGAACTCCGGCGAGTCGATCAGCGTGTTCAGATACGCCTTGCCCGAGCGTTTGCCGAACTCGTGACGCGCGAAGCCGACTTCGTCGTCGGTGCCGCGGCGGTAGACCCTGAACTCGGGGCCGTTGCCGACGACCTCGACGGGTCGGATCTCGAGCTCGAAGCTCAGAGTGAGGGTGGTTGCGGTTCCGACGATGGCGCCGGTCTCGTCTTTGGTGAAGGTTCCAAGGTTCATGATGTTTCTCCTGATCTTGGGGTTGATCGCCGCAAGCCCGTCCCGCGGCGTTCCATGGACGCCGATCAGGATCCGGCGGCGGGTCGGGCCACGGCCGCCGACCGGTCGAAGACCGGACATGAGGCGGCGGCCGGGAAGGAAAATCTTGTTTCGCGACTAAGGGCCGTCAGGCCCTAGGAAGATTTTGCTTGGCCTGCGCCCGCCCGCCGGATCCAGGTTGTCCAGCCTAGGAACGCCCGATGGACTTGCCGGCCGAACCTCCGATCCGGAACGGCCTGGCCTTGACGCCTCGCCCCGGACCGCCGCCGTCGAGGGCCGCGCGAGGCCCGCATCGACGCGCAGCCCCGATCCTGACACCGATGGACCGCTTGGGCGGCCCCGGCTTCAGGAGATGATCATGGCCAAACCGACCTCGACGGCGTTCGAGCTCATGCGCGACGTGCCGCGCGGCAAGGCGTGGGACTACGTCCGCAATCAGACCCCGCCCCAAGCGCGCTGGCAGGACCCCGAGACGATCCTGGCCAGCCCGGCGCTCGCCTACGACCCGCGCAAGCCGGAGGGCAAGATCTTGATCGGCGCGCTCGGCGGCAAGCTGATCGGGCTGCGCGACGATCGTCACATCCAATCCGTCGCGGGCAATCGCGCGGGCAAATCCGCGACCGTCATCGCCAACCTCTTCTTCTACGACGGCTCGGTAATCGCCATCGATCCCAAGGGCGAGCTGGCCGCGACCACGGCGTTGGCCCGCGCCGGCCTCGGCCAGGACGTCGCCATCCTCGATCCCTTCCGCATCGTGTCGGGCGAGGCCGCGCGGCATCGGCGGCGTCTGAACCCGCTGGCCGTGATCCGGCACGGCAATCCCTTCAACGTGGAGGACGCCGTGCTGCTCGCCGACGGCATGGTCATCGCCTCGCCGAACCAGAAGGATCCGCATTGGGACGAGAGCGCGACGCAGTTCCTCATCGGCCTTCTGCTGGCGGTCGCCCTGGGCCCGAGCGTCGCCGACGCGGAACGCCACCTGCCCACGGTGCGCAGCCTGATCCTGCAGGCGCTGGCCGCGACCGAGGACGGCGAGGCCTATCGGCTGGAGCAGCGCCTCGAGCGCGACGCCGATGCGGTCGAGGCCGCCGGGGACGTCGACGCCGCGCAGGCCATCCGCGGGGCGGCCGCCAGCTTCTTCGACAAGCCGTCCAACGAGCGCGCCGGCGTGCTTTCGACCCTGCGCCGGCACACCCAGTTCCTCGACTTCCGCGCCATGAAGGACGTGCTTGGCGGCCATGACGTCGACCTCGCCGACCTCAAGCGCAAGCCCGAGGGCCAGACGATCTACCTCTGCCTGCCGGCCATGCGCATGCAGATGTGCAATCGCTGGCTCCGCCTGATCCTCAACCAGTTCCTCGACGCCATGGAGCGCGAGCGGACCCGTCCGCCCGCGCCCGTCCTCGCCGTGCTCGA
>JBCBYE010000532.1:0-3506 GCA_039816075.1 Pseudomonadota bacterium
AGCTTGATCTGCGTCTGCGGCGCGAGGCCGAAGCGGCGCTCCGCCCGCTGCACGAGGGCGGGGGCGTTGCGCGGCACCACGCACAGGTGATCGCCGGTGCGATAGCGCATGCCCTCCGCCAGCTGCACCTCGATATGGCGGGTGGAGCGGCCGGAGGCGTCGGGGGTCTGCAGCTCCCGGTTCTCGATGACCGCCAGCGGCTTGGCGCCGCTTTCGCCGATCAGACCCGCATCGACGCCGTCCTCGATGAACTCGACCTCGTAGAGCGGCGGGGCCACGGCGCCGCCGATCACGTCGGGGTCGAGACCGAGACCGGTCGCCACCTGGGGCCACAGCGCCTCCGCCCAGCCCTGGACCTGGTCGTCGATGTCGTCGCGGGCGTCCGCCTCGAACCTCTCGGCGAGCGGCTGGGCGCCAATGCGCCGCAGCCCCTCGTCCAGGGCGCGGGGCGTGGCCTGGAACGTCGCCGCCCAATCGGAATGGCCGCAGCCGAGAACGGCGAAGCGCACGCCCTCGCCCGCGCCCGGCGGCGCCGTCGCCAGCCAATCGAGAAACCGCGTGGCGTTGTCCGGCGGCTGCCCGTTGTAGGAGGCGCAGGCGATCAGAACGGCGCCCTCGCGCGGCAGCTTGCCGGCGTGATCGTCGAGCGTGCCGAGGGCGGCGTCGAAGCCGTTCGCCTCCGCCTCCCGCGCCAGGCTGCGGGCGAACTCCTCGGTCGTGCCGAGGTTGGATCCGTAGAGCACCGTCGCGGGCGTGCCGTGGGAGGGGCGGTCGGCCGCCGCCGCCAGTCCGCTCGCGGCCGTCTCGGCCTCCGCCCCGGCGGAGACGAGGCGCCCGCGCATCACGTCTGGGCGCAGCCGCACCTTCATGCGGAAGCCGTCGGGCTTGATCGACAGGCTCTCCTTGATCCTGAGCTGATAGTCCGTGTGATCGACCAGCTCGAAGCGCTGCAGGATCATGCCGAGGACCAGCACCGCCTCCTGCATGGCGAACTGGCGGCCGATGCAGGCGCGCTGGCCGTTGCCGAAGGGCTTGTAGGCGTGGGGCGGGCGCGCGGCGACCGCCTCGCGGCTGAAGTTCTCCGGATCGAAGCGTTCCGGGTCCGGGCCCCAGATCGAGGGGTCGCGATGCAGCATCAGGGTCAGCACGGTGACGAAGTTGCGCTGCCCGATGGGATAGCCGCCGCCGATCACCTCGTCCTGGTAGGGATAGACGCTGAACGCCGGCGCCGTCGGCCACAGGCGCAGCGCCTCCAGCAGCACCTGGTTCACGTAAGTCAGCTGGTTCACCTGCTTGAGCGTCGGCTCCACCGAGATGTCCCGGCCCAGCACGCGGTCCACCTCCTCATACGCCTTTTCCAGCACGTCGGGGTGGTTGAGCAGGTAGTAGAGCGTGAAGGACATCAGGCCCGACGTCGTCTCGTGCCCTGCGATCAGGAAGGTGATGATCTGGTAGCGGATGTTCTCGTCCGACAGCGTCTCGCCCGTCGCCCGATCCTCGCCCGAGAGCATGTAGTTGAGCAGGTCGTTCGCCTCGGACCCGCCGCGCTTGCGCTCGGCGATGATCTCGTCGACCAGCGCGTTCATGAAGTCCGCGTCCTTGTCGAGCTGAGCGAGGCGGCCGCGCATCAGCGTCTGCTCGAAGGGCAGGCCCTTCTGCACCATCGAGGTTTCGAGGGAGCGGTTCAGCGCGTCGATGAAGGGGTGGTAATCCTGCCTGTAAAAGGAGTTGAAGCGGTAGTTGAAGCCGCAGATGCCGATCACGTCGAGGGCGACCGCGGTCATGTCGTGGACCACGTCGATCTCGTCGTCGGCGTTCATCCGCTCCCACTTCGAGACCAGCTGCCCGGCGACGTCGAGCATCATGGGCATGTAGTTGTTCATCGCCTGCCGGCCGAAGGTGGGCAGCAGGATGTTGTGCGCCCGCTGCCAGTTCGGCGCCTGCGTGTCGGCGGTGAAAAGGCCGTCGCCCGCGATCGCGCGCACCTTGCGCAAAGCGCCGCGCACGGCCTTGTCGAAGCGCTGCTCGTCGCACAGCTCTTCGACCAGATCGGCGCCCCAGGCGATGATCAGCGGCTTGCCCATCATGTCGAGCTTGAAGATCGGACCGAGGCCCGGCGCCATGCGCATGAGGTCCTGAAGGGGCTTGGAGCTGTCCAGGGACAGCATGTTCCCGACCACGGGCGTCTTGGGCGGGCTGGGTATCGTCTTGAAGCCGGCGTCCTGCATGGATCCTCCCCAGGATGACCTGCGGCGCGCCGTCGACCGCGGCGCTGCCCGTGTCTGCGTCTTTTGTCGCCACGGAGGTTGCACAGGGCAATCGGAATCTCGCCTGACGCTGCGTCGCGCCGGGGGCGCTGGCGCGGCGCGCCGGGGCGTGTAGGGTGGCCAGCGATGGCGCGGCCGCCAACGGCCCGCCCGCCGTTTCAGGGGAGAGGAACCGCCATGAAGCACTGGATCACGTCCGCCGCGGCCGCCGCCGCCATCGCGTTCGGCGCCGTCGGAGCCGAGGCGCAGACGCGCATCACCTACAAGTCCGCCAAGAGCACGTCGTCCTACTACCAGATGGCGGTGCAGATCGCCGAGGCGATGAAGGCCGGCACGGATGGCGACATCATCGTCACGGTGGAGGAGAGCCAGGGTTCGGTCCAGAACGTGATGGAGACGCGCGCCCGCGGCGGCGACTACGTCTTCACCACGCCGCCGGTGCTGGTGCGCCTGGCGCAGGGCGGCAAGGCCATGTTCGAGGGCAAGGAGAGCCCCAAATTTGCCGAGATCCGCGCGCTGTTCCCGATTCCCTCGCTGACGATGCACTTCGTGGTGCGCGAGGATGCGGGCGTGGAAAGCTTCGCCGATCTGGAAGGCAAGACGATCCTGATCGGCAAGGGCAGCTTCGGCGCGCGCGAGGGCGCGAAGTATCTCGGCCTTTTCGGGCTCGAAGGGAAGGTGGAGCTGGCGGATGTCGAGCTCTCCAACGCCGTGCCGGCGCTGAAGAACGGCCAGATCGACGGCTTCGTGACGGCGGGGTCGTTTCCGGCGCCCAACGTGATCGAGGCGGCCGCGTCGGTCGGCATCAAGGTGCTGTCGCTGTCGGAGGATCAGATCGCCGACACCAAACGCGCGCGCCTGGTGATCCCCGCGGGCACCTATTCGGGCCAGGCCGAGGACATCGTGACCACCTCGCTGCCGGTCGTGGCCTACGCCACCACGGCCATGAGCGACGACGCGGCCTATGCGCTGACCAAGACCTATTGGGAGCAGAAGGCCGCCATGGGCCAGGGCGCGGCCTGGTGGAACGGCGTGAACGAGGGGCTGCTGGCCAATATCGACGGCAAGATCCACCCGGGCGCGGCGCGCTACTACGAAGAAGCGGGCATGGCGCTGACCGACGCGCAGATGTGAGGCGCGCCGGGGGAGGAGCGGCCCGAACGCCGCGTCGCCCCCGGCCTTCCGGCGTCGCGCCCTGCGGCGGCGGAGGAGGCCCCGGATCAGGTCCGGGGCGAGACG
>JBCBYE010000161.1:0-7958 GCA_039816075.1 Pseudomonadota bacterium
CCGCGGCGGCCGAGGCCGCGGCCGCCGACCACGCCGCCGGCGCGAATCCCCGGAGGGCCGGGGCCGGAGATTATCGCCGGTTGATGCGCGCCGCTCTTTGAGACGCAAGCGTTGCCCTGCAGCGCGCCGCATACCCCAGAGTCTCCTGAGACGGCTGAAGTCGTTGCGTCATGAGAGCGTTCGCCGCAGGCTAGTCTCACAAGAGCGCCCGGCACGAAGACCGCGGCGCCGCCAGGGAGGACAAGCATGAGCCAGGCCATCGCCGTCCAGCACGGCGAGTTCGGGCGTGCGGCGCTGTATCGCCTCGACCGTTCGATCTCGCTCCACGCCCATCGCGAGGGGCACCTGGTCTTTCTGCTCGACGGGCCGCCGGGCGCGCTGACCATCTCCGGCCGCCGCGCGCCGCTGACCAAGACCGTGGCGGCCGCCGTCAGCCCCTGGGCCCCTCACCGTTTCGAAGCGCCGGAGGGCGGGGCGAGCCTGTTCCTCACGCTCTACATCAAGCCTTTCTGGTTCCTGGAGGCCGGGCGCAGCGCGCAGTTCGCGCTGTCCTTCGGACGGCCGCGCATCGACGTGACCGACCGGATCGCGGAGCTTGCGCCGCTGCTCTCCTCTCTCCTTCTGGCGGACGAGCCGTCGGAGGCGTTTTCCGCCTGTCTGTACGAATTGACGCGCGCCTGCTTCGACCAGTCCTGGCAATGGGCGCCCGAGGCCTCGCCGATCTGTCGGGCGCGCGACCGCTTCACCGATCACCGAGTGCGCCGCTCCCTGCGTCTGATGCGCGAGCGGCTGCACGAGGAGGACGGCATCGACGACATCGCCGCCGCCTCGGGCCTGTCGCGACCGCATTTCTACAAACTGTTCCGCAAGCAGATGGGCATCACGCCCAACCTCTACCTCAACACCCTCAAGACCGAGGCGGCGATCGAGGACCTGCTGGGCGGGGAGAAGACCGTCACCGACATCAGCCATGATCTTGGCTTCGCCAGCCAGGCGAGCTTCACCCGGTTCTTCACCTGCAACGTGGGCATCGCGCCGTCGGAGTATCGGCGCGTGGCGCAGGCCGACCTGGTCTGAGCACGGCGGGACGCGGCCCGTCGCCGCCCTTCGGCCGCGCCGAAACCGACCCGGGCGCAAGCGGAAAGACTGAAAGGTATGCGCCCGCCGGCCAGCGCCCCCTAGGCTTCGCCCAAAGGGCGGCGTTGCGACCGCCATCACGAAGAACCGATCCAGGGAGGCGCGGCGCGATGCGCTCAGGCCGCAAGCCCGGCCCCGCCGCATGAGGCGCTGGGCCGAACGGAACCCCGTCTGGGCGATGGTCGTCGCGCTGCTGGCGGCCATCCTGCTGTGGATGATCTTTTCGATCTGGCCGGCCTGGCTGGTCGATCTGATCGGGCGCAAGAAGGTGTTTCTGAACGCGCTGCTGAACGGCATCACCCTCGGCGCGCTCTATTTTCTGGTCGCCTCCGGCTTCACGCTGATCTTCGGGCTGATGCGCAACGTGAACCTGGCGCATGGCTCGCTGTATCTGCTGGGCGGCTACATCGGCTACGAAATCACCGAGGCGACGGGCTACTGGCTCATCGCCTTCCCCGTCGCCTTCGTGGTCGTGGCGCTTCTCGGCGTGGTCCTGCAGCTGGTGGTGTTCCGGCGGATGGAGGGGGAGGACCTGCGCCAGACCCTCGTGACCATCGGCATCTCGATCGTGCTCGCCGATCTGATGCTGTGGATCTGGGGCGGCGACTTCTACACCATCCTCGCCCCGACCTGGCTGAGCGGGCCGGTGGAGACGATCTTCTCGTCGAGCATCTCCCGCCGCTCGGGCGAGATCATCTACATCAAGTATCCCGTCGTCCGCCTCGCCATCCTCGCCGCGGCCCTCGTCATCGGCATCGGCATGTGGCTGCTTCTGAACCGCACGCGCATCGGCATGCTGATCCGCGCCGGCGTGGACGACCGCGAGATGCTCACCGCCACCGGCGTGCGCATCCAGTTGGTGTTCGTGGCCGTCTTCGCCTTCGGCGCCGGCCTCGCGGGCATGGCGGGCGTCGTGGGGGGCACGTTCCAGTCGGTGGCGCCGGGCATCGACACGCGCTTCCTGCTCGCGTCGCTCGTGGTGGTCATCGTCGGCGGCATGGGCTCCATCCCCGGGGCCGCCATCGGCGCGCTTCTGATCGGGCTCGCCGAGCAGTTCGGCTCCGTCTACATGCCCACCTACGCGGTCGTGCTGACCTTCGTCATCATGGTTCTGGTGCTGGCCTTCCGCCCCCAGGGCCTGCTGGGGAGGTCCTGAGATGGCGCTGGCCGAAGACAGGCTGACCGCACGCCCCTCGGGCCGCGCCGCGGACCAGGCCTTGCGCGCCCCCCGACGGGCCGGCGGCACGATGCTGTCGGGCGCGCCGACCTGGGCCTGGGCGCTGGCGGCGGTGCTGATCCTGCTGCCGCTGCTGGTCTCCGGCTTCGTGCTGAACTCGATCTTCAGCTACAGCTTCATTCTGGGAATGATCGGGCTGAGCCTGATGTTCCTGGGCGGCTACGGGGGCATGGTTTCGCTGACGCAGATGACCGTCGCGGGCCTCGCCGCCTACATGACCGCGATCTTCGGCCCCTCGGCCATCGAGACGATCTCGCTCGGCTGGCCCTGGTATCTGACCATCCCCACCGCCATCGTCATCGCCACGGCCTTCGGCACGCTGGCCGGCCTGCTGGCGGTGCGGACCGAGGGCATCTACACGATCATGATCACGCTCGCGATCGCCGCGGGCATGTTCAACTTCACGCTCCAGAACTACACCATCTTCAACGGGTTTTCGGGTTTCAACGGGGTCCTACCGCCGCCGCTTTTCGGCGTCGACTGGACCGCGGACACGCCGTTCTACTACCTCTGCCTCATCGCGGCGTTCCTGGGGGGCTGGGGGGTCCTCTACGTCTCGCGCTCCCCCTTCGGCCTCGCTTTGCAGGGCGTGCGGGACAATCCCCGCCGCATGGCCGCGCTGGGCTTCGGCGTGAACGCCCATCGCGTCGCCGCCTACGCCTTCGCCTCCGTCATCGCCTCCATCGCCGGGATCCTGCTGGTGTGGCAGTCCAACCAGATCGTGCCGGGCACCGCGGGGATCGGCGCGGTGATCGACATCCTGGTGATCGCCGTGGTCGGGGGCATGGGCCACCCGATCGGCCCCTTCATCGGCGCGCTGATCTACGTGATCCTGCGCACTTTCGCCCTCGACGCGCTGGTCGCCGTGGGTCTGGATGGGGAGCGGTTCCGGCTGCTGGTGGGCCTGGGCTTTCTCGCCATCGTCTATTTCTCGCCCGACGGCGTGCTGGGCCTGCGCAAGCGCTGGCTCGACAGTCGCGGCAAGGATCCGCTGACCGGCGAACGGGAGGACGGCGCATGAGCGACGCCGCCGCGCCCGACATCGCCGCGCGCCTGTCGGACGCCGGCACGCAGCATGCGCTGGAGCTGCGCGGCGTCTCCCGCCTGTTCGGGGCTCTGGCGGCGTTGACGGACATCGACATCACCGTGCGGCCGGGGGAGCGTCGCGCCGTTCTCGGCTCCAACGGCGCCGGCAAGACCACGCTTTTCAACTGCATCACGGGGGACTTTCCGCCGTCCAGCGGCTCGATCCGCTTCTTCGGCGAGGACGTGACGGCCTTTCCCCCGCAGGAGCGCATCCGCCGGGGCCTGCGCCGAACCTACCAGATCAGCCTGCTGTTCACCGGGCTGACCGTGATCGACAACATCTATCTGGCGTGCCGCGGCGTCTCCCGCGGGCGGTTCTCGCTGATCCGGCCCCGCCGCGACGAGGCGCTTATGGCGAGCGCCGAAGACCTGATGCGCCTCGTCCACCTCGACGACGCCAAGGACACGCTCGTCAGCGAACTCAGCTACGGCCAGCAGCGCCAGCTCGAAATCGCCATGGCGCTGAGCGGCGCCCCCCGCTTCATCCTCTTCGACGAGCCCGCCGCCGGCCTCTCTCCGGCGGAAAGACGCGACCTCGTCGCCATCCTCACCAACCTGCCCGGCCACATGGGCTACATCATCATCGAGCACGACATGGACGTCGCCCTGCGCGTCTCCGAGTCCGTCACGATGATGCACAACGGGCGCATCTTCAAAGAGGGCAAGCCGGCGGAGATCGAGGACGATCCCGAGGTTCAGGCCCTCTATCTCGGCGGCGCCCATGGCTGAGCGCGCCGGCCCCCCCGCCCTCGAGGTCCGCGGCCTGAATGTTTTCTATGGCCGCAGCCACGCGTTGCAGGGCGTGGACCTGACGCTGGGCAACGGCGTCCTCTCGGTCGTCGGGCGCAACGGCATGGGCAAGACCACGCTGTGCAAGGCGATCATGGGCATGCAGCCCGCCTCCGGCGGCTCCATCCGCGTGAACGGCGAGGACGTGGCCGGCAAATCCCCCGCCGACATCGCCCGCATGGGCGTCGGCTACGTCCCCCAGGGCCGCCGCCTCTGGCGGTCGCTGACGGTCGACGAACACCTGAAGATGGTCGCGCGGCCCGGCGGCTCGTGGTCCCCGGAACGCATCTACGCCACCTTCCCCCGCCTCGCCGAGCGTCGCCAGAACGGCGGCGGCCAGCTGTCGGGGGGGGAGCAGCAGATGCTCGCCATCTCCCGCGCCCTCCTCCTGAACCCGCGCCTGCTGGTCATGGACGAGCCGACCGAGGGCCTCGCCCCCGTCATCGTCGCCCAGGTGGAGGAGATGCTGATCCGTCTGGGGCAGGAGGGCGACGTCGACGTCCTCGTGATCGAGCAGAACATCGGCGTCGCCTGCGAGATCTCCGAGCAGGTGGCCATCATGGTCAACGGCCGGATCAACCGCCTGATGGACGCCGGGGCGTTGGCGGCGGACGTGGATCTGCAGCAGCGCCTGCTGGGGGTCGGCCGCCACGGCCACGAGGAAACCGACGAGGCCGCAGAAGCGCGCGAGGCGCAGGAGGCCGCCGACGCGGCCGAGGCCGCCTCGGGCGAGGAATACGCCCCCATCCGCGTCTACGTTTCCAACCCCGAGCCGCCGACCCGTTGGTCCCGCCCAGTTCCCGTCCGCGTCCTCGAACAGACCGCCCGCACCGTCACTCCGGCCCGCGCCCCGTCCGCCCTGCCCGCGGCCACCCAGGCCTCCGCCGCCCTTCAGAACCGCGTTCTCGTCTGCGGCACGCTCGACACCAAGGGGCCGGAACTACGCCACATCCGCGATCTGCTGAAGGCCCAGGGCCTGACCGCGATCCTCGTGGACCTCTCGACCTCCGGCAAACCCTCCGGCGCCGAAATCCCCCCCTTCCAGGTCGCCGCCTTCCACCCCCGCGGCGCCTCCGCATGCTTCACCTCCGATCGCGGCGAGTCCGTCGCCGCCATGACCCTGGCGTTCGAGCGCTGGATGAGCGCCCAGGCGGGCATCGCCGGCGCGATCAGCGCCGGCGGCTCCGGCGGCACCGCCCTCGCCGCTCCCGCCTTCCGCCGCCTGCCCTTCGGCACTCCCAAGCTGATCGTCTCCACCATCGCCTCGGGCAACGTGGAGCCCTATGTGGGAGCCTCCGACATCGTCATGATGCCCTCCGTCGCCGACGTGCAGGGGTTGAACACGGTGACGCTGGAGGTCTTCGCCAACGCCGCCGCCGCCCTCGGCGGCATGGTCCGCGCCCGCCAGTCGCGGCGCGCGCAGGCCGCCGAGAAACCCGCCGTCGGCCTCACCATGTTCGGCGTCACCACCCCCGCCGTTCAGCAGGTCGTCGCCCAACTTGACGCCGGCTGGGACTGCCTCGTCTTCCACGCCACCGGCGTCGGCGGCCGGTCGATGGAAAAGCTCATCGACGACGGCAAGCTGACCGCCGTCCTCGACCTCACCACCACCGAGATCTGCGACATGGTCGCCGGCGGCGTTTTCCCCGCCACCGAAGACCGCTTCGGCGCCGTCATCCGCACCGGGATCCCCTACATCGGCTCCTGCGGCGCCCTCGACATGGTCAACTTCCAGGCGCCGGAGACGGTGCCCGAGCGCTACCGCGGCCGGAACCTCTACGAGCACAACCCGCAGATCACCCTCATGCGCACCACGCCCGAGGAGTGCGCCCAGATGGGCCGCTGGATCGGCGAGCGCCTCAACCAGATGACCGGCCCGGTCCGCTTCTACCTGCCCGAAGGCGGCGTCTCCGCCCTCTCCGCCCCGGGGAAACCGTTCCACGACCCGGCCGCCGACGCCGCACTCTTCAAGGCGCTCGAAGCCACCGTCCGGCAGTCCGCCGGCCGCCAGCTGATCCGTGTCCCCCACAACATCAACGACCCCGAGTTCGCCGAGATCATCGTGACCGCCTTCCGCGGGTTTCACGGGTCCGGCGCCTCCAGCACGACGAGACAACGCGCATGACCGACCTCTCCCGCTCCGCCCTCATGACCCGCTTCCGAGCGATGCGCGATGCGAAGGAACCGATCATCGGCGGCGGCGCCGGCACCGGCCTCTCTGCGAAATGCGAGGAAGCCGGCGGCATCGACTTGATCGTCATCTACAATTCCGGCCGCTATCGCATGGCCGGCCGAGGCTCCCTCGCCGGCCTCATGCCCTATGGCGACGCCAACGCCATCGTGGTGGAGATGGCGGCCGAGGTCCTGCCGGTGGTCCAGCGCACCCCCGTCCTCGCCGGCGTCTGCGCCACCGACCCCTTCCGTCTGATGGGCAAGTTCCTGGATCAGCTGAAGGATATCGGCTTCGCCGGCGTCCAGAACTTCCCCACCGTGGGCCTGATCGACGGCACGTTTCGGTCGCAGCTCGAAGAGACAGGCATGGGCCTCGACAAGGAGGTGGAGATGATCCGCCTCGCCGCCGAGCGCGACCTGCTGACCACCCCCTACGTCTTCGACGTCGAGAGCGCCGAGGCGATGGCCAAGGCCGGCGCCGACATCATCGTCTGCCACCTGGGCCTGACCACCGGCGGCTCCATCGGCGCCGAAACCGCCGTGACGCTCGACCAGTGCCCGGCGCTGGTCGACGAGTGGGCCGGCGCCGCCCTCGCCATCAATCCCGACGCCATCGTGCTGGTGCATGGCGGCCCGGTGGCGATGCCCGAGGACGCCGATTTCGTCCTCAAGAACACCTCGAACTGCCACGGCTTCTACGGCGCCTCCTCCATGGAACGGCTGCCGACCGAAGTCGCGATGACCGAACAAACCGCGAAATTCAAGCAGATCGGCCGCTGACGCCGACGCTCTACGGGAGGACACCTCATGACCGGGCAGATCATCGGCCAGATCGTGCTTTGGCTCATCGTAGCGGCGGTGGGCGTCTTCATCCTCTACTGGGTGATGTATTGGCTCTATCGCCGATCCACCAAGGAAGTCGCCTTCGTGCGCACGGGTTTCCTGGGCGAACGCGTGGTCATCGACGGCGGCGCTTTCGTCTGGCCGATCATCCACGACATCACCCCGGTGAATATGAACTCCATGCCGCTGGAGATCACGCGCCAGCGCGAGAACGCCCTGATCACCGCCGACCGCCTGCGTATCGACGTCGAGGCCGAGTTCTACGTCCGCGTGGCCGCCACGCGCGAAGGCGTGGGCGTCGCGGCCTCCACCCTGGGCCGCCGCACGTTGGAGCCGGAGCGCATCAACTCGCTGCTCAGCGGCAAGTTCGTCTCCGCCCTGCGCTCCGTCGCCTCGCAGATGTCGATGGATGAGATCCACAAGGACCGCGCCGCCTATGTGGAGGCGGTGCGCGCGCTGGCGCAGGAGGGTCTCGACAAGAACGGGCTGGAGCTGGAGAGCGTCGCCATCGTCGACGTGGACCAGACCGACATCCAGTACTTCAATCCCTCCAACCGCTTCGACGCCGAGGGTCTGACCAAGGTCATCGAAGAGGTCGAGGCGCGCCGCAAACTGCGCAACGACATCGAGCAGGACGCCACGATCCGCATCCGCACCCGCAACCTCGAGGCCGAAAAGCAGGCCCTCGAGATCG
>JBCBYE010000193.1:0-7344 GCA_039816075.1 Pseudomonadota bacterium
CGCCGGCGGGCCGGGCGCGGCGAGGGCTTGCGGCGCGGTCGACCCTGCGGCTGGCGACGCGGCCGCCATGCCTGCGGGAGACGCGGGCGTTCCGCCGGACGGCGAAGCCGGCGTTCCGCCGGACGGCGAAGCCGGCGTTCCGCCGGGCGGCGGCGCGGGATCACCCGGCGAGGAGGCGGCGCACATGCTCCACGACGTCGCGGTTGGAGAAGGGTTTGGTGATGAAGACGTCCGCGCCCGCGTCCTGCGCCGTGCGCCGATCCTGCGCCTGGCCCTTGGCGGTCAGCATGATGACCGGCAGCGCCTGGCCCTCGGGCTCCGCACGCAGGCGGCGCAGCACGTCGAAGCCGTTGAGCCGCGGCAGCATCACGTCGAGGATCAGCAGGTCCGGGCGCGCCTGCGACAGGCTGCTCCACGCCGCCTCCCCATCCGCGGCGTCGGCCACGGCATAGCCTTCGCGGCTCAGTATGAAGCGCAGCGACTCCACGATATGCGGCTCGTCCTCCGCGATCAGCACGCGTTGGCCCGTCATCAGGCGCTCCCCCCGGGGCGGCTTCGAGCCCCGTCTGTCATCGGGCGCGTGTCGTCCGCGCCGCATTGTTTTCGAGCATATGAGCTTTGCAGAGGCAGTCAAAGAGCGCGATGCGACGGGCCGGGGTCTGGGCGCGGCGGGCGCCGACCACCGAGCGCTGCCGCCCGGGCGCAACCCGGCGCGTCGAAGCGCCCGCTCGCCGCGCCGGCCGGGTGCGCGTGGGGCGCCGGCATCTTCGACCCGCCTCGCGGCGCGCGGCCCGTCGGCGAAGACGCTGCGACAGGCGCCCGGCATCGGAGGGGCGGCGCCCTGCCCGCGCCGCCGACGATCACGCCGCAGGCGGCGCGTTCCGCCCCGCCTGCGCGACGCGAAGGCGACGCCGTCCATTCGACCTTGAGGAGCCGGTTCGCCCGGCCGGAGGCTCGGCCTCGGAACGGCGTCATGGCCGGCGCCTTGCGCCCACGCAAAAAGGCGCCGCGGGGCGCTGGCCGACCTGGATTCGCCGGTGTCGTGCCGAAAGCGGCAGGTTTCGGCGCATCGGCGCATCGGGCGAAGCGACATCGGGAGCCAAGCCCCCTGGTCCGCAACGCGCACGCCGACCAGGCGTCGCCCGAAGCGATCCGACATGGGACGACTGCGCACGCGGACTGCGCGTCAAGCCTGCATCCGCGGCGTCGCGTCCCGGCGCCGCCGGGCGAGGCGGTCCACCAATCTGCTGAGCCGAACGACGGCGATGCGCCGACCGAACGACGCCCGACCCATTTCAACGCGCTTCGCGCCGAGACCACCCCGGCGAAAAACAGATCCGCCGCAACCCGCAGCCGACGCACCGGCGCCGGACAGGCGCCGATCACCCGTCGGCGCCGGCGTCGATCGACCCGAAAGCGCGGGTCCGACACGTCGACGCCCGAAAGCCGATCCGTCCGCCGCGCCCCAAGACGCCCCGGCGCTGATGCCGGGGCGCGTCTCAGGCGACGGAGCGGTTCACGACCGCTCCATCCGGTGCGGCCTCAGGCCTTTTCGCCCTTGCGCAGCGACGCCTCTTCCGGCGTCGGGGCCCAGTTCTGGCCCGCCGCCACCAGGCAGCTCACGCCGGCCGGGTTGGTCACGATGATGGTCCAGCTGCCGGAATCTTCCGAGGCGAAGACCTCCACCACCGAGGCGCCGCGCTGCAGGCCGTAGCCCCGGCGCGTCTCGCCGAACTCGGCCTCCAGCCGTTTGACGACCGCGTTGCGTTCGCCGCAGATCGAGGCGCGCGGCCCGGATTCCGCCGCCGCGGGCGAGAAGGACAGCGTCGCGCCGACAAGGGTCGCGGCGCCGAGCAGAAGGGGAAGCGAACGAAGCTTCATTTCGGTCGTCCTTTCCTTCGCGCGCCGTGCAAACCGCCCCGGCCCCGCCCGCGGGACCGGCCCCTTTCGAGGGCGCGCCGAGAGCGTCTCCAGACAGGCGGTCGGCGGCGATGAAAGGCCCGGCGCCGACGGCGGCTTGATCGGATGAGGATCGCCGCGGCGCCCTTCGATAAGGTTAATGCCCGTGAACCACGGCCAAGATCTTGCGGCGCCGCGATAAACTCACGCGGGCAGCGGGGCGGAGGGAACCCAGACATAGCCCTCCGGATCGATCAGGTGCGATTCGCGCAGCCCATGCGGCTTGTCCGCGGCCCCCGCGAGCACCGGCGTTCCGGCCGTTCGCGCCCGCGCTTCGGCCGCGTCCGGATCCTGACCGTAGAGGCGCAGCTCCAGCCCGCCGCCCCGCGCCTCCAGCCCCTCGACGGCGCCGCGCATCTCATGGTCGCGATAGGACCAATCCGAATGCAGCTGCCAGACCGACGCGCCCAGGCGCAGGACGGCGAAGTGGTCCTCCCAATAGACGATCTCGGCCCCCAGCACCGCCGCCTGCCAGCGCGCCGCGGCGTCGAGATCGGCATAGAGCAGGTTCACGCCCAGCCCCGCCGCCAGACCTCGGCCGAAGCTCATGGGATCGGGTCGATCGGCGCCTTTCTCGGGGTGGGTCATGGCGGCCTCCGTCACTTTCGGTCGCCCGCGCGCTGCGCTGCGACATGATCTTGCGGCGCCGCGGCGAACCCGCTACGCCCGCGCGCATCTGACCGCATCACGAGGACATCCGCCATGCCCGTTCCGGCCCGGCCCCGCCGCTCCGCCCTCTACATGCCCGGCGCCAAGTCCCGCGCGTTGGAAAAGGCGCGGGGCCTCGCCGCCGACAGCCTGATCCTGGATCTGGAGGACGCAGTGGGCCCGACGGAAAAGGCCGCGGCGCGCGCCCTGGTGGTCGAGGCGGCGAAGGCCGGCGGCTTCGGCCCTCGCGAGGTGACGATCCGCATCAACGGGCTCGACACCGAGTGGGGCGAGGCGGACCTCGCCGCCGCCGCCGCCGCAGGTCCCGACGCGGTGGTGGCGCCCAAGGTCGGCTCCGCCGCCGAGGTGGTCGACCTGGCGGAGCGGCTGGACGCCGCCGGCGCCCCAGCGCGCACCCGCCTCTGGGCGATGATGGAGACGCCGCAGGGCATCCTGAACGCCGCCGCCATCGCCGCGGCCCACCCGCGGCTCGCCTGCCTCGTGATGGGGACCAACGACCTGGTGAAGGAGCTGGGGGCCGAGCACACCGAAGGGCGGGCGGAGGTGGCGACCTCCCTCTCGCTCTGCCTGCTGGCGGCGCGCGCCAACGGCCTGGCGATCCTCGACGGCGTCTACAACGCCTACAAGGACGCGGCGGGGCTGGAGGCGGCCTGCGCCCAGGGCCGCGCCATGGGCTTCGACGGCAAGACGCTGATCCACCCCGCGCAGCTCGACGTGGCGAACCGCGTCTTCGCCCCCTCAGACGCCGACGTGGCGCTCGCCCGCCGCCAGGTCGCCGCCTTCGAGGAGACGCGGGCGAAGGGCGAGGCGGTGGCCGTGGTCGACGGCCGCATCGTCGAGAACCTGCACGTGGAGACCGCCCAGGCCCTTATCGCCAAGGCCGAGGCCATCGCGGCGATGCAGGACGAGCCCGCCTGACGGCGCGGGCATCTCCGAAACGTCGAGCCCGAGCAGGCGCGCCCCGGACTTAATCCGGGGCCTCCTGACGGCCGCCGCCGGGCGCGCCGCAGGGCCGTGGCGCGAACGGTCTCCAAACCAATTCTTCGGATCGGTAAATTTCAGACTTGAAATTTCTCACGCGCCCGCCATCCTCTGACCCTCAGGCGAGTCAGGAGGACGGCGATGCCCGAGGCGAATGGAGCGGCGAACGGCGCGGGGGCGCGGCCCGGCCTGTCCATCGCCTGTCTCGGCGGCGGCCCGGCGGGGCTCTACTTCGCCATCTCCGCCAAGCTGCGGAACCCCGCCCACCGCATCACCGTGATCGAGCGCAACCGCCCCGACGACACCTTCGGCTGGGGCGTGGTGCTGTCGGACGAAACGCTCGACAACCTCGCCGCCAACGACCCCGTCAGCGCCGAGGACATCCGCGGCCATTTCGCCTACTGGGACGACATCGCGGTGGTCCATGCCGGCCATCGCACCGTCTCCACCGGCCACGGCTTCTGCGGCATCGGGCGCAAGCGGCTGCTGCTGATCCTGCAGGAACGCGCCCGGGCGCTGGGCGTCGAGCTGCGCTTCGAGACCGAGGTGGAAAGCACCGAGGCCTACCGCCGCGACTTCGACCTCGTCGTCGCCTCCGACGGCCTCAACTCCCGCACGCGGCAGCTCTATGCCGAGACCTTCCGGCCGGACATCCAGACCCGCCGCAACAAGTTCGTCTGGCTCGGCACGACGCAGACCTTCGACGACGCATTCACCTTCATCTTCGAACGCACCGAGCAGGGTTGGGTCTGGGCCCACGCCTACCAGTTCGAACCG
This sequence comes from Pseudomonadota bacterium, assembly GCA_039816075.1. Taxonomy (GTDB): domain Bacteria; phylum Pseudomonadota; class Alphaproteobacteria; order Rhodobacterales; family Rhodobacteraceae; genus Albimonas. The sequence goes on from JBCBYE010000193.1 coordinate 4,387, forward strand.
GGCACGGCGACGTTCATCGTGGAATGCGCGCCGGCCACCTACGACGCCCTCGGCTTCGAGACCATGAGCCAGGACGAGAGCATCGCGGCCTGCGAACGCATTTTTGAAAGCCACCTCGGCGGCCACTCGCTGATGAGCAATGCCAGGCACTTGCGCGGCTCTGCCTGGCTGAATTTTCCAAGGGTGTTGTGCGAGCGCTGGAGCCACGAGAACGTGGTGCTGCTGGGCGACGCCGCCGCCACCGCGCATTTCTCCATCGGATCGGGCACCAAGCTGGCGCTGGAAAGCGCCATCGCGCTGGCCGAACTGATCGAGGAGAAGCCGTCGCTGACGCAGGCTTTCGAGGCCTATGAGGACGCCCGCCGGACCGACGTGCTGCGCCTGCAATCGGCGGCCCGCAACTCCACCGAATGGTTCGAGGACGTGGAGCGCTATCTCGACCTCGACCCGGTGCAGTTCAACTATTCCCTGCTCACCCGCTCCCAACGCATCAGCCACGAAAACCTGCGTCTGCGCGACCCCGATTGGCTGGGCGAGGCGGAGGGCTGGTTTCAGGCGCAGGCCGGCGCCAACGGCCGCCGCGCGCCGATGTTCGCGCCCTATCGCCTGCGGGAGATGAGCCTGACGAACCGCGTCGTCGTCTCGCCCATGGCGCAGTACAAGGCGGTCGACGGCTGCCCGACCGACTGGCACCTGATCCATTACGGCGAACGCGCCAAGGGCGGCGCCGGCCTGGTCTATGCCGAGATGACCTGCGTCAGCGCCGATGGCCGCATCACCCCCGGCTGTCCGGGCCTCTACGCGCCCGAGCATGAGGCGGCGTGGAAGCGCATCGTCGATTTCGTCCACGCGGAAACCGACGCCAAGTTCTGCATGCAGATCGGCCATGCCGGCCGCAAGGGCTCCACCCAGCTGGGGTGGGAGGAGATGGACGCGCCCCTGCGGAGCGGAAACTGGCCCCTGATCTCCGCCAGCCCGATCCCCTGGTCCGAGCGCAACGCCGTCCCGCGGGAGATGACGCGCGAGGACATGGACGCCGTGCGCGAGCAGTTCGTCGCCGCCGCGCGAATGGCCGAGCGCGCCGGCTTCGACATGATCGAGCTGCACGCCGCCCATGGCTACCTGCTCTCCAGCTTCATCTCGCCCCTGTCGAACGTGCGGACGGACGAATACGGCGGCCCCCTCGAAAACCGCCTGCGCTGGCCGCTGGAGGTGTTCGCGGCGATGCGCGCCGTCTGGCCGGCGGAAAAGCCGATGTCGGTGCGCATTTCCGCCTCCGACTGGGCCGGCGACGACGGCGTCACGCCGGAGGAGGCGGTGGAAATCGCGCGCGCCTTCTCCGCCGCCGGGGCCGACCTGATCGACGTCAGCGCCGGGCAGACCTCGACCCAGGCGAGGCCCGTCTACGGCCGCATGTTCCAGACCCCGTTCTCCGACCGCATCCGCAACGAGGCGGGCGTGGCGACCCTGGCCGTCGGCAACATCTACGAGGCCGACCACGTCAACTCCATCCTGATGGCCGGACGCGCCGACCTGGTGGCGCTGGCCCGCCCGCACCTCGCCAACCCCTATTGGACCCTGCACGCCGCGGCGGAGGCCGGCGACGACGCCGCCGCCTGGCCGGCACCCTACCTCGCCGGCCGCGACCAGATGCGCCGCCTGAAGGCGCGCGCCGGATGACCGACCTGTCGCAACGCCACGCCCTGATCACCGGCGGCGGCACCGGCATCGGCGCCGCCTGCGCCCTGGCGCTGGCCGAGGCCGGCGCGCAAGTGACGGTGACGGGCCGCCGGCGCGAGCCGCTGGAAGAGATCGCGGCCCGTTCCGACCGGATCCGCTGGAGGGTGATGGACGTGGAGGACGAGGAAAGCGTCGTCGAAGGCTTCGCCGAGGCCCGCGCCGTGCAGCCGGTGGACATCGTGATCGCCAATGCCGGCGTGGCCGAGACCGCGCCGCTGGCCAAGATGAGCCTCGACTTCTGGCGCCGCGTGCAGCGGATCAACGCCGACGGGGCTTTCTTGACCTTCCGCGAGGCGCTGAAGGGCCTGGGCAAGGCCGATTGGGGCCGGCACATCGCCGTCAGCTCCATCGCCGGGCAGACCGGCTTCGCCTATGGCGGGGCCTATTGCGCCTCCAAGCACGCGATGATCGGCCTGGTGCGCGCCGCCTCGGCCGAGGTGCTGAAGACGGGGATCACGGTCAACGCCCTTTGTCCCGGCTACGTCCGCACGCCGATCATCGAGCGCTCGGTCGCGAACATCCTCGAAAAGACCGGGATCAGCGCTGCAGAGGCCGAAGCGACCCTGCGCGAGGCCAACCCCAACGGCCGCTTCGTGGAGCCGGAAGAGGTCGCGCAGACCGCCCTCTGGCTCTGCTCCGACGGCGCGCGCTCGGTGACGGGCCAGGCGATCCAGATCGCCGGCGGAGATGTGTGATGGACGGGAACGCATGATGGATGGGGCCGTGGCGACGCCGACGCTGTCCAAGCAGCGCCTGCGCCTGTGGCTGCGCCTGCTGCGCGCCGTGCGCGAGACCGAGGGCGCGCTGCGCGTGCGCCTCAAGGACCACGGCAGCACCCTGCCCCGCTTCGACGTGATGGCGGCCCTGGCGCGCCGGCCCGAGGGGGCGGCGATGGGGGAGCTGTCGCGCATGCTGCGCGTCTCCGGCGGCAACGTCACCGCGCTGGTGGATCGACTGGAGGCGGACGGGCTGGCCGAGCGGCGCGCGGTCCCGGGCGACCGCCGGTCGTCGCTGGTGGCCCTGACCCCGGCGGGCGCCGACGCCTTCGCCGCCATGGCCGAGGCGCATGAGGGCTGGATCGACGCCGCGTTCTCGTCGCTGGACGCCGAGGACCTCGACCGGATGATCGCGGGCCTGGACCGCGCGCCGGACCTTCGGCGTCTGGAGGATTGCACGTGAGGCGCCGATCCCTGTCGACGCTCCCGCCCGCCCACCCCG
>JBCBYE010000316.1:0-5622 GCA_039816075.1 Pseudomonadota bacterium
CGTGGCACTGGTTGATGTCGGACCAGGTGTTGACGATGGCGATGACGGGCTTGCCGGTCCAGTCCTCGGCCCCGTAGCCCATCTGCATGATCCGGGAGCGATGGTTCCAGCTGCGCTGGGTATCGTCCTGGGCGAGCCAGCGGGCGGAGCGAAGGGTCTGGTAGTCGCGGGTCATCGGCGGGCTCCCTGTCTGTCTCGATCTTTTGCTTTGCATGCAGTTGTACGCCGTACGGCGCGGCTGCGGAAGCGGCGCCTCGCGCGTCAGTCCTCGGGCGCCTCGCCTTCGGGCAGGCGCCGGCGGACGACCTCGGCGAACCAGCGCGCGCCGGGCATCAGCGCGTCGTCCTCGTAGTCGAAATGAGGGCTGTGCAGCGGTGCGCGGTCGCCCGCGCCGATGTTCACGAAGGCCCCGGGGGCGAACGCCAGCGCGTGGGCGAAGTCTTCGGCCCCGCCCAGCCTTGGGGCGTCGCCGTTCACCGCGTCCTGGCCGAACACCGCGCGCGCGGCCTCCAGCGCATGCGCCGTCGCGCCGGCGTCGTTGATCAGGGGCACGAAGATCCGCTCGTAAACGACCTCGGCCTCGCAGCCATGTGCGGCGGCCAGGCCTTGCGCGACGGCGCGCATCGCCGCCTCGATCGCCGCGCCGACGGCGGGATCGAAGTGGCGGCAGTCGCCTTCGATCCGCGCGTCGCCGGCGATGGCGTTGCGCACGTTGTCGGCATGGATCGACGTGACCGACACGACGGCGAGCTGCGCGGGGTCGATGCGGCGCGAGACGATGGTCTGAAGCTGCCCGACGATGGCGCAGGCGCACACCAGCGCGTCGCGGCACTCCTGCGGGCGCGAAGCGTGGCCGCCCGCCCCGCGCACGGTGACGACGAAGGCGTCTTCGGCGGCCATGAACGGACCGGGCCGCGTCTCAAGCGCGCCGACGGCGAGGCCGGGCATGTTGTGCAGGCCGTAGATCTCGTCGAAGGGCAGCCGGTCGCCCAGCCCGTCGCGGATCATCGCCTTCATGCCCTGGCCCCATTCCTCGGCCGGCTGGAACACGAAGCGGACGGCGCCGGCGAAGCCGCCCTCCTCCGCCAGCATCGCGGCGGCGCCCAGAAGGGTGGCGACATGGCCGTCATGGCCGCAGGCATGCATCGGGCCCGGCCGGCGCGAGGCGTGGGGCAGGTTCGTCCGCTCCTCGATCCGCAGACAGTCCATGTCGGCGCGAAGGGCGATGACGCGGTCGCCGTCGCCGTCACCGTCGCCGTCGCCGCGGCGCAGCGTGGCGACGACGCCGGTGCCGCCTATCCCCGTCGCGATCTCCTCGATGCCGAAGCCGCGCAGACGCTCGACCACGAACGCCGCCGTCTCGCGCTCTTCGAAGCCGAATTCGGGGTTCTGGTGAAGGTGGCGGCGCCAGGCGCGCATCGAACGGTCGAGGTCGGCGGGGTCTTTCATGGTCGGCTCCCGAAAGGCGGCGGCGCGGCCGCCGGCCGGTCGGCAGACAACCACGGCCGGCGGCGCGGGCGCCAGCGGCGCTTGCGACCGCCGCGGCCGTGGCCGCGTGCCCCGCTCCTCCCACAAAGGCGACATGACGAGGCGGCGGGCATCGCCGAAACGCCGACGGGCGCGGGCTGCGCGCTCGTGTCCCGCCTGACCCATCGCCACCCGACGGCAACCGCCCTAAACTGCCCGCGCCGGCCTTTCGCCGGAGCGGGGGAACGACGCGTGGCGCGCGCAAGAACGACCTGCAGCCGCGTCCGCGGGGCGAGGGCGCGATGGATCTGAGCCTCGAATCCGCCTTCTCGGCCGGCGGGTTCGTGGGGCATCTGTCCTACGTGCTGCTGATCGTCTCCATGTGCATGCGCCGCATGTGGCTGCTGCGCGTCTTCGTGGTGGCCTCGTCGCTGGTGGGGATCTTCTACGTCACCGTCTTTCTGGGCGATCCGGTCGGGCTGTTCTGGGAAAGTCTGCTGGTGCTCGTGAACGTGGCGCAGCTGACGCTGACCTATCTGGAGAACCGGCGCTTCGCCTTCGACGGGGAGGACGCCCGCTTCGTCGTCAAGCAGCTGCCGGGCCTGAGCAATCGGCTCAAGCGGCGGCTGCTGGACATGGGCGAATGGCGCGATCTGGCGCCGGGGGCGGAGCTGACGCGCCAGGGCGAACCGGCCGAACGGCTGTATTTCCTGCTGTCCGGCGAGGTGGACATCCTGGTGGACGGCGTCACCGTCGCCCGCTGCGAAGAGGACAGCTTCGTGGGCGAGATCTCCGTGCTCAGCCACGGGCCGGCCAGCGCCGATGCCCGCGCCCGCACCCAGGTGCGCGCCTGGTCCGCGCCGGCCGAGGCGCTGCGCGCGGCGGCGGCGCGGCATCCGGAGCTGGACCAGGCCCTGCGCGCCAGCTTTCACCGCGTGGTGCTGGAAAAGCTGCTGCGGTCCAACAAGCTGATCCAGACGCTGTCGAGCCCCGAAGATCGCGGCGGCCGCTGACCGCGGTCGCCTTGCCTCAGCCCAGCCCCTCCAGCAGCGCATATGCCGCCGCCAGCATCGCGGCGCAAAGCGGGGCGTAGACCGCGTTCCACGTCCAGGTCATCGCCCGGCCGCTGTAGCCCGTCATCGGCATGGCCATCAGCACCACGGTCGCGAAGGGCGAGGCGAGCATGGCCATGGCCCAGCCGCAGGAGATGGCGAGCGCCGCCCAGGTGACGTCCGCGGGCAGGATCGGCAGCTCGGCGATCAGGGCGCCGAAGAAGACGGCCATCATGATCGGCGAAAGGGCGAACTGGCTGAGCAGCGTCACGCCCATCGTCAGCCCCCACAAAAAAAGCCAGCCCGGCATGGACGCCAGACCGAGGGCGGCGGCCCAGGCCTCCACCGGCGCGAGGGCGGCGCCGACGCGGCCGACGAAGCCCGAGGCGGCGAGCGTGACCGCCAGCGGCGCCACCGTGGGCAGCCAGCCGCCGCCGATCTGCCGCAGCCGGGCGGCGGTGCGGCGCCGGGCCGGGGCGCCGAGCCCGCCCGACTGGCGCAGCACCCAGCCCAGCAGGATCAGGGGCGCCGAGGCCATCAGGCCGAAGACGACCGAGCCGCCGGTGAGCGCCATGAAGATCAGCACCAGCCCCAGCAGGATCAGGCAGATCAGCGCCAGCTCCGCATAGGCGGCGGCGGGGAAGGCGGGCGGGGCGGAGGGCGCGCCGAGCCCCAGCTGCGCGCGGGCATGGCGGAACCGCCAGCGATCCTCGGCCCAGCCCAGCGCCAGCGCGAGCATGGAGATGGCGAAGCCCGCGGCGATCCAGGGCCCGCGCTGCGCCTCCGGCAGGAGGGTGGAGAGCACCAGGGGGGCCACCGCCGTGGGCGACCAGACCACCGCCCATGAAAAGCCGCGCAGCAGGGCCGAAAGGCCGCGGCGGCGCCGGATCTCCGCCAGGCGCGGATCCGCGTCGCCCTCGGCCCCGCGCATCACCAGCGGCGTCAGCAGGCTGACCATGCCGATGTTGAAGAGCTGCGCCATGGCATGGGTGCCCGCGGCCAGCGCGATCCAGCGGCGCCCCGGCGGCTGGCGGATCAGGTAGAGGCCCGCCTCGCGCACCGCAGGCGCGGTGCGGGCCGCCTGTTCGATCAGGCCGATGAGCGGGATGAAGGCCATCAGGAAGGCGGCCTGGTCCAGCCCCGTCAGCAGCAGCGCCGCGGCGTCGTCGCGCGTGCTCAGCGCCAGCGCCGCGAGGGAGCCGCACAGCACCATCAGATAGCCTTCGCGCAGGCCGAAGCGGTGGGCGGCGAGCGCGGCGACCGCGACCACGCCGGCCTCGGCGGCATGGCCGCTCCACCGCTCGCCGGTGGCCAGATGCGCCAGCTCCAGCGCCATGACCGCCCCCAGCGCGCGGGCGGAAAGGCGGTCGCGCAGCGGGGCGCGGGCCGGGGACGCGGCGTCGGCGGTCATGGGCGGTTCGCGCGGTTGCGGCGGGGCGAGGGGCGGAGGCGTTTCGCGGGGGCGGGGCGTGTCGGGCGGTCTGCGGGCGCGGGGCGGCCCGGGCATTCTGGGCGTGCCGGGCGGGCCGGGCGTTCCGGGCGGGCGGGACGTTCCGAAAGCTCGGCGCGGCGCGGCGGGCAGCGGCGCGGCGCCCCGACGGCGCGCCCCGGCCCCGTCGGGGCCGGGCTCGCGCTCAGAGGCCCAGCTCCTTGCGGTTGAAGATGCAACGCGGCGCCAGCCGCCCCTCCAGCGCGTCCACGGCGTTCTGCGCCGACTGCACCGCCATCTTGCGCATGGCCGCGGGGGTGGAGGCGGCGGCATGGGGCGTCATCATCGACGCCAAGGGCGGAAACAGCGGATCCTCGGCGCCCGGCGGCTCGTCGTCGAAGACGTCCGTGCCGTAGAAGCCGACCTGGCCGGAGGCGAGCGCGTCGCGCATGGCCGGCTCGTCCACGATGCCGCCGCGGGCGCAGTTCACCACGAGGGCGCCCGGCTTCAGCCGCGCCAGGCGCGCCGCGTCGAACATCTTGCGCGTCTCGTCCTTGAGCGGCACGTGGATCATGACCGCATCGGCCTCGGGCAGGGCGGCGTCGAGATCGTCGGCGCGGCTCACCCCCAGGGGCAGCGCGTCGAGATAGGGGTCGCAGCCGCGCACCTGCATCCCCAGGGCCCCCAGCAGGGCCGCGACGCGCGAGCCCACGCGCCCCACGCCGACCACCAGGGCCGCGGCGCCGCTCAGCTCCCGGCAGGGCAGGCCGTTGCGCCAGGCCCAGTCGCCCCGGCGCATGGCGGCGTCGGCGGCCGGCAGGCCCTTGGCCCCGGCGAGCAGCAGCGCGAGCGCGTGTTCCGAGACGGAGGCCGCGTTGGCGTCGGCGGTGATGGCCACGGGCAGGCCGCGGGCGGTCATGTGGCCGACATCGATGTTGTCGCAGCCCACGCCGTGGCGCGAGACGACCTCGAGCGTATTGGACCGGGACAGCATCTCCGCATCGATGGAGGCGAGGCGCACCACCAGGGCCGAGGCGCTCGCGGCGGCCTCCAGCATTTCGGCGCGCGAGGCGCCGGCGGGCAGGGCCACGATGCGGTGGCCGGAGGCGTGCAGCACCTCCATCCCGGCCTCGTGGATCGGTTCGGTGACGAGGATGGTCTTGGCGGTCATGCGGCGGCTCCCCCCGGGGCGTGTCGGCGTGCGCGGGCCCGTCCGCCCCCGGCGGGACGGCGGGCCTCTGATCGAGGCGAAGACTGCGCGCCGGGTCGGCGGCTTGGCAAGGCTCGAGGGGGGGGCGCTCGCCTCCCCGCCCCGTGCGCGCCCCTCGGGGGCATCGAGCCCCCTCGTGACGCGGCCGCGCGAAGCGCGGCTGGCCAGGTCTCGGAGGGCGGGTCTTGGGGTTGGTTTTCGCAGTTTGCTGAGAAGGCCCTTGGGGGGCCTTCGCCGAGCGTGCGGCGAGTCGCCGAAAGCCTCAAGGCCAAGCCGCCTTCGGCGGTCGCTGCGCCTTCGGCTTGCGAGCCTTGACCCTTTCGACGACTCGGCTTGTCCGCTGCTTCGAGGTCTGCGCTGGCGGGGGGGCGGGCGCAGGCTCGCCCCGGACTTGATCCGGGGCCGCCCTGGAAGGCCGGGGTTGAGAGATGGCCTTCGAGCGGGGCGGCGGTTCGTCCACGAAG
>JBCBYE010000422.1:0-4382 GCA_039816075.1 Pseudomonadota bacterium
CCCCTTCCCCCGCCCCTTCCCCCTTCCCCCTTCCCCCGCCCCCGCCTACCGTGGCGAAACCGACCCGCGGGAGGGGGCCGCCGCCATGTCCGAGCCACAGACCGTCGACGCCGAAACCTTCGACCATATCGTCATCGGCGCCGGCTCCGCCGGCTGCGTCCTCGCCAACCGACTGACCGAGGACGGAAAAACCCGCGTCCTCCTGCTCGAGGCCGGCGGACGCGACGACTACCCCTGGATCCACATCCCCATCGGCTACCTCTACTGCATCGGCAATCCGCGCACCGACTGGGGCTTCAGGACCGAGCCCGAACCGGGCCTCGGCGGCCGCGCCATCGGCTACCCGCGCGGCCGCGTGCTGGGCGGCTGCTCCTCGATCAACGGCATGCTCTATCTGCGCGGCCAGGCGGCGGACTATGACGGCTGGCGGCAGATGGGCTGCGACGGCTGGGGATGGGACGACGTCCTGCCCTGGTTCCTCAAATCCGAAGACCATCACGACGGCGGCGACGGCCACGCCCGGGGCGGCGAATGGCGCGTGGAAAAGCAGCGCCTGCGCTGGGACATCCTCGACGCCTTCGCCGACGCGGCCGAGGCCGCCGGCCTGCCCCGCAGCGAGGACTTCAACCGGGGCGACAACGAGGGCGTCGGCTATTTCGAGGTCAACCAGCGCCGCGGCCGGCGCTGGAGCGCGGCGACCGGCTTCCTGCGCCCGGCCGAAAACCGCCCCAACCTCTCCATCCGCACCCACGCCCAGGCCGCCGCCCTGACCTTCGAGGGCGCCCGCTGCACCGGCGTGCGCCTCATCGACGGCCGCGAATTCCGCGCGCGCGGCGAGGTCATCCTCGCCGCCGGCGCCGTCGGCTCGCCGCATATCCTGCAGCTCTCCGGCCTCGGCCCCGGCGCGCGGCTGCAATCGCACGGCATCGAAACCCGCCTCGACCGGCCCGAGATCGGCGGCAACCTGCAAGACCACCTGCAGCTGCGCTGCGCCTTCAGGGTCGAGAACGCCACGACCCTCAACACCCTCGCCGCCACCTGGCTCGGCAAGGCGCGCATCGCCGCCGAATACGCGCTCTTCCGCACGGGGCCCATGTCCATGGCGCCCAGCCAGCTCTGCGCCTTCGCCCGCTCCTCGCCCGACGTCGCGACGCCGGATCTCGAATACCATGTGCAGCCGCTCAGCCTCGATGCCTTCGGAGAGCCGCTGCACGATTTTCCCGCCATCACCGCCAGCGTCTGCAACCTGCGCCCCGAAAGCCGCGGGCGCGTGGACCTCGCCTCGCCCGACCCCAGGGCCGCGCCGCGCATCGCCCCCAACTACCTCTCCACCGAAGGCGACCGCCTGACGGCCGCCCGCGCCATCCGCCTCACCCGCCATATCCTGGCGCAGGCGCCCCTCGCCCCGCACCGACCCCAGGAATTCCGCCCGGGGCCGGAGCATCGGACCGACGCGGAGCTGGCCGAGGCCGCCGGCGCCATCGGCACGACCATCTTCCACCCCGTCGGCACCGTGCGCATGGGCGCCGACGCCGCCGCCCCGCTCGACCCGCGCCTGCGCCTGCGCGGCATCGACGGCCTGCGCGTGGTCGACGCCTCGGTCATGCCGCGCATCACCTCGGGCAACACCAACTCGCCCGTCATCATGATCGCCGAAAAGGCCGCCGCCCTGATCCGCGAGGACGCAAGCGCCGCCTGACGACGGCCCGCAACCCGCTGGACACCCCACCGCCGGGCACGCTCTGATGCCGCGACCCGACGCGCCAAGGAGCCCGCCCCATGTCCGCCTCGCCCCAAGCCGATCTCGTCCTGCGCGGCGGCCGCGTCCTCGACCCGTCGCAGAAGATCGACGCCGTCCAGGACGTCGCCTTCAAGGACGGCAAGGTGCTGGCCATCGGCGAAAACCTGCCCGCCGCCGCCGAAACCCGCGACGCCTCCGGCCTCATCGTCACGCCCGGCCTCATCGACCTGCACACCCATGTCTACTGGGGCGGCACCAGCCTGGGCATCGACGCCGAGGATTTCGCCCGCACCTCCGGCGTCACCACCGCCGTCGACACCGGCTCCGCCGGCCCCGGCAACTTCGCCGGCTTCCGCAAGCACGTGATAGAGCCCTCGCGCGTGCGCATCCTCGCCTACCTGCACGTCTCCTTCGCCGGCATCTGGGGCTTCGGGCGCGAGGTCATGGTCGGCGAATCCCAGGACATCCGCCTCATGGCCCCGCGCGAGGCCGCCCGGGTCGCCGACGCCAACCGCGACGTGATCGTGGGCATCAAGATCCGCCTCGGCCGCCACGCCTCGGGCGAACAGGGCATGTCCCCCTTCGAATACGCGCTGCAGACCGCCGAAGAGACGGGCCTGCCGATGATGGTCCATATCGACGAGCCGCCGCCCTCCTACGAAGAGGTCCTCGCCCGCATGCGCCCGGGCGACGTGCTCACCCACTGCTTCCGCCCGTTCCCCAACTCCCCCGCCACCGCCCAGGGCACGATCCGCGCCGGCGTGCGCGATGCGCGCGAGCGGGGCGTCCTCTTCGACGTGGGCCACGGCAAGGGCAGCTTCGCCTTCAAGACCGCGCGCGCCATGCTCGCCAACGGCTTCCTGCCCGACACGATCAGCTCGGACGTCCATGCCCTGTGCATCGACGGGCCGGCCTACGACCAGGTCACGACGCTGTCCAAGTTCCTGTGCATGGGCGTGCCGCTCGACGAGGTGATCCGCCGCTCCACCGAAACCGCGGCCTTCGCCCTGCAACGGCCGGAACTCGGCACCCTCAAGCCCGGCTCTCCCGGCGACGCCACCCTGCTGGAACTCGCGTCCGGCGCCTTCGACTACGAGGACGTCGTGGGAGAGGTCATGACCGGCGACCGCCGCCTCTTCGCCAAGGGCTGCGTGATCGGCGGCGCGTGGTTCGAGTGACGGAGACCTGCGCAGGGCCCGGCCCTCGGGGGGATCGACCCCCCTCGTTCCGGCGCGGCGCCGCAAAAGCGGCGGCGCCGCGGGCGCCCGGCCTCGGGGCTGGCCGAGGGCGTCCATGACGCAGGCGCCGCGGCACGACCTGAGCGACGACCAGCGCGCCCTGCTGGCGGGGCTGGAGGCGACGCTCGCCCCCTTCGACGACGCCTACTGGGCCGCCTGCGACCGCGACGCGGCGTTCCCCGAGGCGTTCGTCGAGGCCATGGCGCAGGGCGGCTGGCTCGGCCTCGCCCTGCCCGAAGAGGTCGGCGGCGAGGGCCTCGGCGTGACCGAGGCGGCGCTGATGATGCTGGAGGTGGCGCGCCGCGGCGGCATGACCGCGGCCTCCGCGATCCACATGAACATCTTCGGCCCGCGCGCCATCGTGCGCCACGGGACCGAGGCGCAGAAGGCCGCCTGGCTGCCCGACATCCTCTCGGGCCGAGCGCGCCTGTGCTTCGCGGTGACCGAGCCCGACAGCGGCCTCGACACCACCGCCCTGACCACCCGCGCCCGGCGGGTCGAGGGCGGCGGCTGGGTCGTCGACGGGCGCAAGCTCTGGACCTCCACGGCGCAGCGCGCCGACCGCATCATGCTGATCGCCCGCACCGCGCCCCGCGATCCGGCGCGGCCGGCCGAGGGCCTCAGCCTCTTCTTCGCCCCCTTCGGCCGCGAGGGCGCGGAGGTGCGGGAGATCGCCAAGATGGGCCGCGCCGCCGTCGACAGCAACGCGCTCTTCCTCGACGGCTTTGCCATGCCCCAGGACGCGCTGGTGGGCGAGGCGGGCCAGGGCTTCCGCATCCTGCTCGAAAGCCTGAACCCCGAACGCATCCTGATCGCCGCCGAAGCCGTGGGCATCGGCCTGTCGGCGGTCGAAAGGGCCTCCGCCTACGCGCGCGAAAGAAGAATCTTCGGGCGGCCCATCGGCGCGAACCAGGCGATCCAGCATCCGCTCGCCGCCGCCTGGGCGCGGCTGGAGGGCGCGCGCCTCTCCACCCTCGCCGCCGCGCGGGCCTATGATGCCGGCCTGCCCTGCGGCGTGGAGGCGAACGCGGCGAAATGGCTGGCCGCCGAAGCGGGGATGGAGGCCTGCCGCGCCGCCGTCGCCACCCATGGCGGCATGGGCTACGCCCGCGAATACCATGTGGAGCGGCTGTATCGAGAGATCATGATCCCCTATCTCGCCCCGGTCTCGCAGCAGCTGGCGCTGTGCTTCGTGGCCGAGAAGGGTCTTGGACTGCCGAAAAGCTACTGACCCTCGGCAAGGCGCAGCGCCCGCGACCCTGCACGGAGCCCGGCCCTCGGCAAGGCGCAGCGCCCGCGACCCTGCACGGAGCCCGGCCCTCGCCTCGGCGCAGCGCCCCGCGACCCTGCACGGAGCCCGGCCCTCGCCTCGGCGCAGCGCCCCGCGACCCTGCACGGAGCCC
>JBCBYE010000327.1:0-5412 GCA_039816075.1 Pseudomonadota bacterium
GATGCGACCCTGGCGCCGGTCGCCCAAGCCCGGCAGCGCAGCCCGACCATCGCCTCTGCGGGGGCCGCGCACGCGCCGCACGTCTCGGCTTGAACCACGGAGAGGTCGTTCACCCCCTCTGATTTGCCGCGCCACGCCGCTCATCCAGCCGATGTCGCCACGCCCAAAGATCATTGGGCGACGCGCCGAGCACGCAGCCGATCCTGCGATCAGAGCGGGCGTCGTCTTTCGCGTGCGCCGACCCGCAGGTCTCGCCTTGCGACCCCCAGGGGGCGACGCGCCGCCGGGTCGCCGGCCAGCCGCCCCGAGTTCCGCTGCGGCTTGGGCACGGCGCGCCCTCTTGAACACGCGATCTTCCATTTTTGCTGCCGGTCCAAGCGAAGAAACCACAGTAGAAGGGAGCTCGCGCCAGTTCAGCCGGCCCCCGAACCGACGCGATCCCGTCTCGCGCAACCGGCTCGGACCGGAGCCGCAGCAGCGCCGCGCGCATCTCAGTTTCCCTCTGGCTCGCTCTACCGACACGCCCGGATTCGCCACCCGCTGAGCGGCTCGGCGCAAGACACTCGGCGCAAGACACCGCCCGTCGAGAGTTGCGGTCGAAGACGTTCTCATCCGCTCGAGACCAGCGCCATGTCGACCCTGAACCGTTTGCCTGGTCCGCCGAAACCGGGCTTGATGAAGGCGGTCCGTCCACCGCAGCTTTGCATGACCGATCAGACGGCCCGAACCGCCCCAAGCGCGACGGTCAAAGATCCTGACGCAGGATGTCCGTCACCAGCACGCTGTGAACGGTAGGTCCCGCAACGTCCTGCGCGGCCTCCAACAGCGCGCCTCTCAAATCCCTCATCGCGACCGTCGATGTGAAAACGCCTGAAAAGGCGCCCGACTCCGCATGGCGGAACATCACGCGCAGAAAACGGTCCCGCAACTTCGGTTCTCGATCCATCACGGCGGGGCCTTCGCCAGGTTCGACTTCCAGGGCCAGCGACACGATCATCAAACCGGCGACCTGGTCGCGGCCGACGATCGGAATCACGAACTGGCGGTCGAGATCCAGAAACTCCTTGGGTTCGGCTTCTACCGCCGGCGCCTCAGGCTTGGGCGCCTCGAGGCCCGTCGCCTCGGCGGCGGCGACCTCCGGCTCCGCCGCTTCTTCGGGCGGAGACGGTTTGAGAAAGTGGCCGCCCGCGAGGCCCGCCCCCAGGCCCACGATGCCAAGAACGAGTGGGATCAGAATGTTCATGCCCGGTCTCTTTCAGCGTCAGAACGGCAGGACCACGTCCAGCACCTGCTGCCCATAACGGGGCTGCTGCACATCGGTGATCTGTCCGCGTCCGCCATAAGCGATTCGAGCTTCCGCCATCTTATCGTAGGTGATTTCGTTGCGCCTCGAGATGTCCTCGGGCCGAACGATGCCGGCCACCTGCAGGTCGCGAAGCTCGAAGTTCACGCGCACTTCCTGGTTGCCGGCGACCACCAGATGGCCGTTGGGCAGAACGTCCACGACCGTCGCCGCGATGCGTAGGGTGATCTGCTCGTTGCGGCTCACCGCGCCCTGACCGTTGGTGCTGGAGTTGCCGGTCACGCCCACCGCCGGGTTGAGATCCACGTCGAGGGCCCCGTCGACGAGACTGGGGACGCCGAAGAGCGCCGAGACTCCCATGTCCTCGGAGCTCGAACGAGATCGCTGGCTGCCGTTGCTGATCTCCGCCTGATCGTCGATGGCGATCACGACGGTAAGAATGTCGCCCAGCGACTGGGCGCGCCGATCCCCGAAAAGGGATTCGGGGCCGGAGCGCCACAGGGACGCGATCGCGTTTTCCGAGCCGGGCGACGGCGGCCGCGGCGTCGCCAACGCCACGCGCCGCGCGGTCGGCGGGGGGGCCGGGCGTTCCGCCGTGCCCGGCGCCGTGAATTCGGGAGTCTTGCCGACCTGCTCCAGTCGACCGCAGCCGGCGGCGACCAGAGCCGCGGCGGCCAGCATCGCCGGGCGCATGGCGGCCTTCCCAAGTCTCGAGACGGTCATCGGCTCACCTCCATCAGACCGGGACCCACGGCCGTGCCGGTCACGGTTTGCCGAGAGGTCAGATTCATCGCGGCGAGCCGCTTGCCGACCGCGGCCCGCTCCAACGCCCGGCCTTCGACCCGGATCGTCAGCGGACCCCGGCGATACTGCAGCAACACCCGATCGTTGCGGTCGATGACGGCGGGCGCGCCGAGCAGTTCGGGCTGCAGGGCCTGCCCAGCGGGCACGGCCGTCGCGGTTTCCAAACCGATGGCCAGCTCGGGATGGGGCAGTCCAGCCGCGACCTGCAACGTCTCCAACCGCACGTCTTCGGGACGCACGATGTGGCGGGCGGGCAGCGCGCGGGAGGCCACGACGACCTGGCGCAGCGCGACCGGCGCGGGCGCGGTCGGGGCCGATTGCTGAACGGTGATCTCCGGTTGGAACGCGCGGAGCGCCACCGAGCCTTGCGCCGTCGCCTCCGCGGCAAAAACGGTCAGCGCCGCCACCGTCAGGATCGCGGCGCGAAGGGCATGCGCGCTCATCAGCGCACCTGCGCCGTTGCGGCCAGCATTTGGTCCGCCGCGGTGATGACCTTGGCGTTGAGCTCGTAGCCGCGCTGCGCCTCGATCAGACGCGTGATCTCCCGCACGGCGTCCACGGCGCTTTCCTCCACGAAGCCCTGGCGGAAGGTGCCGCGACCTTCGGTTCCCGCGTCGCCCACGGCGGGCGGGCCGGACGCTTCGGTCTCGAGGAACAGGTTGCCGCCGATGGCCTCCAGTCCCTTCTGGTTGGCGAAGGAAGCCAGCGTGAAGCGATCCAGACGCTGTCCGTTCACCTCGTCGTCGAAATAGGCGAAGACCTCGCCGTCGGCGTTGATCGAGATGGATCTCGCATCCGGCGGGATCGTGATTTCGGGGATCACGGGATAGCCGTCGGAGGTGACGATCCGACCGTCGCCGTCGCGCTTCAGCGCGCCGTCGCGGGTGTAGGCGGAGAGGCCGGAGGGCAGCAGGATCTCAAGATAGCCGGAGCCCTCGATGGCCAGGTCCAGATCGCCGCCCGTCTCGCGCAGCGAGCCCTGCGCCACGTCGACGGACACGGCCGAGGCGCGCACGCCGAGGCCGAGCTGCACGCCGGCCGGCAGCACGGCGCCGTTGGCGGCGGTCACCGCGCCGGCGCGCTGAGCCTGTTCGTAGTGAAGGTCCGCGAACTCCGCGCGACGCGGCGAGTAGGCCGTCGTGCTCATGTTCGCGAGGTTGTTCGAGATGACCTCGACCCGCATCTGCTGGGCTTCCATGCCCGTGGCGGCGATCTTCAGGGCTCGCATGACCCGTCCTCCTTCTGAAGGCGGTCCGGCGGCCCGGCCGGGAACGTCCCCGGCCGGTCTCCGCTTCGACCGTCAGCACCATTCGACGCTGAAGGCAGTTTGCAGCGGGAGAGTGAACAAACAGGAAACTTCTGATGAGTCGGCGGATCTAGGCGTCAGACCGGTCGGCCGAGCGTGCGGACGGCTTCGCGTACGCGCTCATCCTCGCGGTCGAGCAGGGCCTGACCCATCTCATAGGCGCGATGCACGTCGATCATGCGCGACATCTCGGCGACCGGGGAGACGTTGCTGCCCTCGACGAAGCCCTGGGCGATGGTGCCGTCGGCCGGCTCGAGATCGCCTTCGAAGTTGAAACGCACGCCGTCCATGCGGGTCAGGGTGGACGTATCGGCGACGTTCACCAGCGCCACGCGTCCCACTTCGCGCCCGTCGGCGAGAACGGCGCCATCGGCCTCGATCAAAATCTCGCGCGCGTCGGGAGGCAGCTGCACCGGGGCGCCGCCGGCGTCCATGACCGTCTCGCCGGCCGCGGTGACCAGCTGGCCCGCCGCGTCGGCTCGGAAGGCGCCGGCACGGGTCAGGCGCAGGCCCTCCTCCGCCCCGATCAAGAAGAAGCCCTCGCCGTCGATCGCCAGATCGAAACGGCCGCCCGTGCGTTCCATGCCGCCGGTCTGCAGGTCCGTGCGGCGGATGCGGGCTTCCGTCATCGACACCGAGCCGCCTTCGATGGGCAGGGCCCGGATGACCTCGGCGAAAACGATGCCCTCGCGACGAAAGCCGGTCGTGGTCATGTTGGCGAGGTTGTTGGCGACCGCGTCCATTTCCTTGCGCAGGCCGGATAGACGGCTGAGGGAGAGATAGGCGGCGTTATCCATCGTCGAGCGCGTCCTCGATTACGGCTCTCGCATCCTGCGAGGCCTCCAAGAGTCCTCGCGCCGTCGACAGGGACGGCGACGGGGGCAAAGGTCCGATCGGACCGAGCGGGCCGGCCGAGGGCGCCTCCTGCGACTCGGCCGGCGTCAACCATGCGGCGAGGCCGGAACGCGCCTCGCTGTCCACGCTTTGCGCCTCCGACCACTCGCCGGCTCGCCAGGCGAGATCAGGTCGGGAGGCCGGGGCGACGCCCGCGCGGCGCAGCGCATCCAAGGCGGCGGCATGCCGTCCGTCGGCCGCGTAAGCATCTGCGCGAAGCAGTTCGGCATCGGGCCCCTCCAGCGACGAAATCATCGCAAGCGCGCCGGAGGCGTCGCCGACGGCGATCTTCGCGCGCGCGCCCGCCAGGCGGGCGGACCGCGCGCCTCGCGCAAGCGCGGGACCGAGCACGTCGTCGGCGGCGTTGCCGAGGCCGATGCTCGACAACTGATCGGCGACGGCGACCCTGGCCTCGTCCCAATCGGCGCTCGGGCCGAACTGCGAGATGTGGGCCATGATGGCGGCGGCGTAGCCGGCCGGCTCGACCTCCATCGCCTTCGCTTCCACCAGAATACGCCGCATCGCAGCCTCGAGGTCGTCGTCGCGGCGACCGCCGCCTCGACGTTCAGCCTCGATGACGTCTAGCGCCACGCCGAGCTCGCGCCGCCCCGCGCGGCCCATGATTTCGGCGACGAGCAGACGGCGGCCAAGCTGCGTGCCGCCGCGCGCCGTCGCCGCGACGCCCAGAGCGTTCACGAGACCCTGATCCAGCGCATCGTCGCGCGACATCCGCAGATCGGCGAGCGCCAGCAACGCCTCGGCCGCCGTATCGTCGCGACCCTCCGCCACGGCGAGGAACATCGCCTCGCCGCGCGACGTTTCCCCTCGCGCGACCGCCAGCCGGCCGGAGGAGAGGCGCCACGCGTCGCCATGGTCGCCCGCCGCGCGATCAAGCAGCAGCCGGAGCGCTTCCGCCAGATCCAGCTCGCCTTCGAAGACCAGCCGATCCAGGATCTTGGGACCGAGCATGCGGCGCATGGACACGGGAAGCGTCTCGAATGCCTTGAGAAACGCCTTGCGCGCATCGGGGTCGTCGCGTTCCCCCGGCTCAGCCGAGAACCCCGCCGCCGCACGCCACAAGAGAACGGACGAGCCCACGTCTGAA
>JBCBYE010000330.1:0-5400 GCA_039816075.1 Pseudomonadota bacterium
CGCCAGATCGAGGTGCGCGCCTTCGAAAAGCTGCAGAAGCGCATGCGGGAGCTGGCGGCCGACAAGGGCATGATCCCGTCTTTCGGCCGCTGAGCCCGCGCCGCAGCCGCGCCGCCCCCCGGGGCCGATTGCGGGCCGGTTCGGGGGGGGGCGCGAGGCGCGCGCTCAGCCCTGCTCGGGAAACCGCTCCCCCGCCGCCGGCGCCAGTCCGGGCAGCCAGGTTTCGTGCACGTGCAGCCAGCGCACGCCGCCCGGCGCGTCCGGCGCGCGGCGGTAAAGCACGGTGGAGCGGCGGGCGGACGTCGCCCCCTCCAGCGCGTGCCATTCCTCGTAGGTGACGAGGGCGACGTCGCCGAACACCTGGCGGCATTCGGCGTTCTCCACCCAGATGCGGAAGGCGTCGCGCTGCGCGGCGAGCGCCCCGTGCAGGCCCTCGAATTCCGGCAGCAGGGCGTCGCGCCCGGTCGCCGTGCCCAGGGGGCTGGTGACCTCCAGCTCCGGCGCCATGGCGTCGGCGAAGCGGGCGAAGCCGTCGCGCGGCCGGTCGCCCGTCAGCCAGTCCTGCAGGAAGCGATGGAGGTCATGCGCCTCCTCCACGGCGAGGGCGGCAAGATCCTGGGTCATGGCGTTCTCCTGAGCTGGGCCGCCTGCGTCAGGACGTCGCGAGGCGGAGTTTCGGGCCGACGTCGTCGCGGCGGCGACCCGGCCTTGGTTTGACTTTAACGCGCGGCGCGCTCTTTCGACCCTTGGAAACGCACCAAGAGGTAGCCCAGACATGAGCGTTCAGGAAAAGATCGAGGGCGCGGCCGCCGCCGAAACCGCCAGCCCCGTGACCGCCCCCGACCCTCGCGCCCCCGGCGCCGACCCCATCGCGGCCATGTTCGCCGGCTTCGGCGAATTCTGCGAGTCGCCGTTGGGCAAGATCGCGCTGCTCGGCAGCAAGGTGCTGCTGTTCAACGTGTTCCTCTGGGGCCCCATCGCGGCGCTGGGCTACATGATCTTCTTCTGGTGATCGCGATCCGGCCGGGGGCGGCGCGTCAGGCCAGCAGCCCGGCCGCCCCCAGCCAGACCAGCCGCACGCCGACGATGACCAGCAGCACGCGGATCACCTGAAAGAACAGGCGGTCCGACACGCGCTTGTGCGCCCACACGCCGGCGAGAAATCCGCCGACGGCCACGGGCGCCAGCCACAGCGCCGTCCACAGCTGTCCGTCCGCGAAGAGGCCCAGCGCGGCGTAGGGCCCGACCTTGACCATGTTCACCCACCAGAAGGCGACGACCGTGGTCGCCTGATAGACCGTCTTCTCCAGCCGCCGTCCCAGCAGGTGCACCGCCGCCGGCGGCCCGCCCGCATGGGTGACGAAGCTGGTGAAGCCCGCCACCGCGCCCCACAGCAGACCGCGGGAGACCGGCGTCGCCCGCCCGCCCGTGGGGTCCCAGCCCCGCTCCCGCGCGATCTGGAACGCCACGAAGGACAGCGCCACGCCGCCGATCAGCAGGCGCACCGCATCCGCCGGCACCACGGCGAAGGCCGCCGCGCCCAGGGCGATGCCCGGCACGGCGCCGATCATCAGGGCGCGCGCGTCCGGCCAGCTCCAGCGTCGCCAGTAGGCGCGCAGGCCCGTGACGTCCATCACCATCAGCAGCGGCAGCATCACGCCGACGGCCACCGCCGGCTCCACCACCAGGGTCAGCAGCGGCGTCGCGGCGAAGGCGGCGCCGGCGCCGAAGCCGCCCTTGGCGATGCCGGCGATCAGCACCGCCGGGACCGCCGCGGCGAGAAACAGGGGATCGAAGACGTCGACGGCCATGGCCTGCTCCCGACCCTTGGGCGGCGCGCGCGGCCCGGCCGCGGCGCGCAGGCGCGCCGCGCAGATAGGCGGTTGCCCGGCGCGGGCGAAGCCGCTAGGCCGCTGTGAACCGAATGCAACGTCAATCGCGGGAGACGCAGACGATGTCCAGACCCAAGATCGCGATGATCGGCGCCGGCCAGATCGGCGGCACCCTGGCCCACCTCGCCGGCCTGAAGGAGCTGGGCGACATCATCCTGTTCGACATCGCCGAGGGCGTCCCCCAGGGCAAGGCGCTGGACATCGCCGAAAGCTCGCCGGTCGACGGTTTCGACGCCGCGCTCAAGGGCGCCAACGACTACGCCGACATCGCCGGCGCCGACGTTTGCATCGTCACCGCGGGCGTGCCGCGCAAGCCGGGCATGTCGCGCGACGATCTGCTGGGCATCAACCTCAAGGTCATGAAGGCGGTGGGCGAAGGCATCAAGGCCAACGCGCCGGACGCCTTCGTCATCTGCATCACCAACCCGCTCGACGCCATGGTCTGGGCCCTGCGCGAGTTCTCCGGCATGCCGGCTGAAAAGGTCGTGGGCATGGCGGGCATTCTCGACAGCGCCCGCTTCCGCTACTTCCTGGCCGAGGAGTTCGACGTCTCGGTTAAGGACGTCACCGCCTTCGTGCTGGGCGGGCACGGCGACACCATGGTGCCGCTGACCCGGTATTCGACCGTCGGCGGCATTCCGCTGCCCGATCTGGTTGAGATGGGCTGGACCACGCAGGAGAAGCTGGACGCCATCGTGCAGCGCACCCGCGACGGCGGGGCGGAGATCGTCGGTCTGCTCAAGACCGGCTCCGCCTTCTATGCGCCGGCCGCCTCCGCCATCCAGATGGCCGAGGCCTATCTGAAGGATCAGAAGCGCCTGCTGCCCTGCGCCGCCTACGTTCAGGGCGCCTACGGCCTCGACGGGATGTATGTGGGCGTGCCCACGGTCATCGGCGCCGGCGGCATCGAGCGGATCGTGGAGATCAGCCTCGACAAGGCCGAACAGGCGATGCTCGACAAATCCATCGACGCCGTGAAGGGCCTGGTGGAGGCGTGCAAGGGCATCGACCCGACGCTCGCCTGACGGCCGGGCCCGCGCCCGCGCGCCCCTCCGGTGCAGGTCGTCCTTCATATCGGCACGCCCAAGACCGCCACGACCTTCGTTCAGGGCGTCTGGGTGCTGAACCGGCGCCGCCTGGCCGAGGAGGCCGGCGTGCTCTACCCCGAGGCGGGCCGCCTCGGGGTGCGCCGACTGGTCGGCTCGCAGCATTCGCTGTTCTTCGCGGCGCTCGACGACGATCATCAGCTCGGCCTTCGCATCGAGCATGACGTGGTCGAGGCGCAGGCCATGGCCGACTATCGCGCGCGGTTCGAGGTGGCTCTCGACGCGGAGATCGCCGCCGCCCGGCCCCGCACCCTGCTGATGTCGAGCGAGCATCTCTATCAGAACCTGGAGCGTCCGTCGGAGCTGCGCCGCCTGCGCGACTGGGTCGCCCGCCGCTCCGACCGGCCGCCGATCCTTCTGGTCTGCCTGCGCGAGCCCACGGACCTGATCACCAGCGTCTACGCGGAGTACGTGCGCAGCGGGCACCTGAAAGGGTTTCGGTCCTGGCTGACCGACTTCCTCGACGATCCGCAGCTGCCCGACCGCCGGCGCATGGACGTGGCCGAATGGCTGGCGCCCTGGGCCGAGGTCTTCGGCGACGACGCGCTGCGCCTGGTGCGCTATCGCCAGCCGGGCCGGTCCGGCGATCTGTGCGACGCGCTGGGCGCCGCGGCGGGCCTGCCCGACATCTCGGGCTGGCCGCGCCCGCCGCGGCTGCGCGCCTCTCCGCCCGCGGGCACGCTGCAGCTGATGCGTCTGCGCAACCGGCTGGCGCCGCGGTTCCGGGACGGCCGCTTCAACCCGGCCTGGAACTGGAAGATCTCGCGCCGCGTCGATCGTCTTTCGCTGGGCCGGCCGCTGCGCCTGCCGCCCGAGGCCGCCGCGCGCCTGCGCGCCCTCTTCGCCGAAGGGGAGCGGGAGGCGGCGCGCCGTTGGCTGGGCGAGGACGCGCTCTTTCCCTGACCCCGGCCCGGGGCGCCGCCGCCTTGCAGTCGGCCCGAGCCCGTGGAATACCCCGAGCATCCCGTGTCAGGAGGCCCCCGCGATGGAGAAGTTCGAGACGCTCGACGGCGTCGCCGCGCCCTTGCCGTTGATCAACGTCGATACCGACATGATCATTCCCAAGCAGTTCCTGAAGACGATCAAGCGGTCCGGCCTGGGCAAGAATCTCTTCGACGAGATGCGCTATGAGGACGACGGATCGGAAAAGCCGGGCTTCGTTCTGAACCAGCCCGCCTATCGCGATGCGAAGATCCTGGTGGCGGGCGACAATTTCGGCTGCGGCTCCAGCCGCGAACACGCGCCCTGGGCCATCGCCGATTTCGGCATCCGCTGCGTGATCGCGCCCAGCTTCGCCGACATCTTCTTCAACAACTGCTTCAAGAACGGCATCCTGCCCATCGCCCTTCCGCAGGAGCAGGTCGACGCGCTGATGTCCGACGCCGAAAACGGCGCCAACGCCCGGCTGACCGTGGATCTGGAGGCGCAGACGATCACGCGCCCCGACGGCTCCACGATCGCCTTCGACGTGGATCCGTTCCGCAAGCGCTGCCTGCTCGACGGGCTCGACGACATCGGCCTGACCCTGGAAAAGGCCGCGGACATCGACGCGTTCGAGGCGAAGGCCGCCGCCGAGCGTCCCTGGATGGCGGCGGGCTGAGGTCCGGGCGGCGGGGCGGAGGGCGCGCGCCGTGCAGGCCCTCGGGCTCGCCGGGGCCCGCGTGCCGGGCGCCGCGCTGCGCGCCGCGCTGGTCTTCGCCACCGCCGCCGTTCCGATCCTGGCGCTGCAGGGCCCGGCCGGTTCCGCGGCGGAGGCCGGACTGGTCGCGGCCGCCGCCGGCGCGCTCTTCGTCCTTTTCGAGTACGGCGCCCGCACGCCGACGCTGATCGACTTCCGCTTCGCCGCGCCGGTCAACCGCATGCGCTTCGGCATGGCGGCGGGGGTTCTGGCCTCGGTCCTGCTGTTCGTCGCCAGCGCGGGCGACGGCGGGGGCCTGGGCGCGCTGCACCGCGCGGGCCTGGACCTGGGCGCGGCGGTGGACGGCTGGGCCAGCCCCGCGGGCATGGCGGCCAACCTGCTCTCGCGCCCGTCGGCCCTGGGCCCCGACCCGGTGATCCGCGCCGCGGCGGCCGTGGCGCTGGGCTCCGCCCTCGTCTTCACCGCGCTCTTCGCGCTGACGCTGCGCTTCGGCGACTGGCCGGGCGATGCGGCGGCCTTTCGGGCGGAGGTGAACCTGCCGACCTTCGAGCTGGGCGACCGTCAGGATCGCACCGCGCGCCTGCGTCGCCTGGGCCGGCAGGCCGTGGTGCTGGGCCTGACCATGCCCCTGGCGCTGCTGGCGCTGGCCGGCATCGCGGGGCGGCTGGTGGACCCCGACGTCTTCGCCCGCCCGCTGCCCCTGGTCTGGGCCAGCGCGCTCTGGGCCGCGGCGCCGGCGTCGCAGCTGATGCGCGGCGTCGCG
>JBCBYE010000671.1:0-2492 GCA_039816075.1 Pseudomonadota bacterium
GGCCTGCAGAGACGCGATGTTGGGATCGGCGTTCAGCGCGTGGAAACCGCCCGCGGCGTGCCAGGACGAGCCGGCGGTCAGCACGTTGCGTTCGATCAGCGCCACGTCGGACCAGCCGAATTTCGCCAGGTGATACAGCACCGAAGCGCCGACCACGCCGCCGCGGGCGGTTTCCACGCGCTGAACGCCGATCCCAACATCGCGTCTCTGCAGGCCTACACGATCGACCTGCTCAGCGAGATCGAGAAGGAATCGGGCGTCTCCGTCGGCATGCACATGACCGGCGGGCTGATGGTCGCCGGGTCCGAAGCGCGCTGGGAATGGCTGCAATCGGCCTACCGCGTCTTCCAGACCCTGGGCATCGACGACTGCCGCCTCGTGGGACCGGAAGAGGCGGGCGAGCTCTGCCCCCTGATGTCCACCCACGGCCTGCACGGCGCCCTCTGGGCCGACCGCGAGGGCTATATCGACACCACCGGCACCGTGCACGCCTACGCCAAGGCCGCCCGCCTGCGCGGCGCCGAGGTGATCGAACACAACCGCGTGCTGGAGCTGGAGCAGACCGCCGAAGGCTGGCGCCTCATCACCGAGCAGGGCGTGGTGGAGTGCGAGCACGTCGTGAACGCCGCCGGCCTCTGGGCCAAGCAGGTCGGCCGCATGGCCGGCGTGGAACTCCCCGTCTCCCCCCTCGAACACCACTACCTGCTGACCGAGGAAATCCCCGAGATCGCCGCGCTGGACAAGGAACTCCCGCTCGTCGGCGACCTAGAAGGCTTCACCTACATGCGGCAGGACCTGAAGGGCATGCTCCTCGGGATCTACGAATTAAAACACAAGCACTGGATGATGGACGGCGCCCCCTGGGACTACGGCATCGAGCTTCTCCAGGAGGACACCGACCGCATCGAGAACGAGCTGCGCCTGGGCTTCGAGCGCTTCCCCGTCCTGCAGAAGGCCGGCGTGCGCAACTGGGTCAACGGCGCCTTCACCTTCTCCCCCGACGGCAATCCCCTCGTCGGCCCCGTCCCCGGCAAGCGCGGCTACTGGACAGCCTGCGCCGTCATGGCCGGCTTCCTGCAGGGCGGCGGCGTCGGCAAATCGCTCGCCGAGTGGATGATCCATGGAGAGCCGGAGGCCGACGTCTACGGCATGGACGTCGCCCGCTACGGCCCCTGGGCCGAGAACAAGGAATACATCAAGCAGACGACGGGCCAGTTCTACTCCCGCCGCTTCGTAATGACCTACCCGAACGAGCAGCTGCCCGCCGGCCGCCCCCTGCGCACCGCGCCCGCCTACGACGCCATGAGCGCCGCGGGCGCCCGCTGGGGCTGCTCCTGGGGCCTCGAACTGCCGCTCTACTTCGCGCCCGAGGGGTTCGAGGAAACGCCGACCCTGCGCCGCTCCAACGCCCATGACATCGTGGCCGAGGAGTGCCGCGCGGTGCGCGAGGCCTGCGGCCTGCTCGATATCACCGGGTTCTCGCGTTACGAGGTGACCGGCCCCGGCGCCGAAGGCTGGCTGGACCGGATCATGGCCTCCAAGCTGCCCGGTCCGGGCCGCGCCCGCCTCGCGCCCATGCTCTCGCCCGAAGGCAAGCTCAAGGGCGATCTGACGGTCTTCAACTGGGGCGACGGAACCTGGTGGATCATGGGCTCCTACTACCTGCGCACCTGGCACATGCGTTGGTTCGACGACCATGGGGAGGACGGCGTCACGGTCCGCGACATCTCCGACGCCACCGTCGGTTTTTCGCTGTCCGGCCCCCGGTCCCGAGACATCCTCGCCGCCGCCACCGACATGGATGTCGGCCACGAGGCGCTCCCCTTCATGGGCGGCGCCACGCTCGACGTCGGCATGATCCGCGCCAGGGTCGGCCGCCTCTCCGTCTCCGGAGAGCTGGGCTACGAGATCCACTGCTCCGCCGTGGAACACGCCCAGCTCCGCCGCACCCTCCTCGCCGCGGGGGCCGAGCATGGCCTCAGGGAGATCGGCTACAACGCCCTCGTCTCCCTGCGCCTGGAAAAAAGCTTCGGCATCTGGTCCGCGGAGTTCACCCAAGGCTACACCCCCGGCATGACCGGCATGGACCGCTGGATCGACTGGTCCAAGCAGGGCTTCATGGGCCGTGAGGCCGCGCTGGCGGAGCGGGACGGCAACGGCCCCCCGCAGGTTCTGCGCACGCTGGAGATCGACGCGCTCGACGCCGACGCCGCGGGGTTCGAGCCCATCTGGCAGGGCGACAGGCGCGTCGGCTTCGTCACCTCCGGCGGCTACGGCCACACGGTGAAGAAGTCGCTCGCCATGGCCCTGCTGGACCCCGACCATGCCGAGGTCGGCACGGACCTTTCGGTGCACGTGGTCGGGGTGGAGCGGCCGGCGAGGATCATCGCCGACAGCCCCTACGACCCCGCCGGCCAGGCGATGCGCGCATGACCCGGCGGCGGCGCCCGGCGCAGAGCGCAGGAGGCCCCGGATCAGGTCCGGGGCGAGCC
>JBCBYE010000520.1:0-3618 GCA_039816075.1 Pseudomonadota bacterium
GAGCCGGCAGATCGGCAAGACGTTCTGCACCTGCGCCGAGGCGGTGGACGACTGCATCAAGGCCGAGATGGAGGGCCGCCGCGCGCGCTGGGTGATCCTCAGCCGGGGCGAGCGGCAGGCGGCCGAGGCGATCCGCGAGGGCATCGCCCTGCTGACCCGCGGCTTCTTCGCCGCCTACAACATCCATCGCCAGGCCGGCCTGCCCGCGGGCATGACCATCGGCGAGATCGAAGAGCCGAGCGTGCAGCGGTTCGACGCCCAGGACGCCGAATACAAGCGGCTGGAGGTGACCTTCCCCGGCGGTTCGCGCATCACGGCGATCCCGGCCAACCCCGACACCGCGCGCGGCTTCAGCGCCAACGTCATGCTCGACGAATTCGCCTTCCACCGCGACAGCCGGGCGATCTGGAAAGCGCTGTTCCCAGTGATCTCGAACGGTTGGAAAATCCGCGTCATCAGCACGCCCAACGGCAAGAACAACCGCTTCTTCGAGCTGATGACCAGCGAGGACACCGACTGGTCCCGGCACGTCGTGGACATCCACCACGCCGCGGCCGACGGACTGCCGCGCGACGTCGAGGCGCTGCGCCGGGGCATCGCCGACGACGACGCCTGGGCGCAGGAGTTCGAGCTGCAATGGCTCGACGAGGCGTCGAGCTGGCTGAGCTACGATCTGATCAACGGCGTCGAGCATGTCGCCGCCGGCGATCCCGGCGGCTACCAGGGCGGCCCGTGCTTCGTGGGCGTGGACATCGCCGCGCGCCAGGACCTCTTCGTGATCTGGGTGGTGGAGGCCATGGGCGACGTTCTGTGGACGCGCGAGATCATCGCCCGCACGCGCATCACCTTCGCCGAGCAGGACCATCTGCTGGACGACGTCGTGAACCGCTACCGCGTTGTCCGCATCGCCATGGACCAGACCGGCATGGGCGAAAAGCCGGTGGAGGACGCGCAGCGCCGCCACGGCGCCAGCCGGGTGGAGGGCGTGATGTTCACCGGCCCCCGCAAGCTCGATCTCGCCACGGTGCTGAAGGAACGGTTCGAGGACCGCACGCTGCGCATCCCCGCCGGCGACGCGTCGCTGCGCGCGGATCTGCATTCGGTCCGCAAGGAAACGGGCGCGACCGGCCACCCCCGGCTGATCGCCGACCGCGATGCCGGCAGCCATGCGGACAGGTTCTGGGCCGGCGCGCTGGCCGTGGGCGCCGCGGCCAGCCCGCACCAGCCCTATGACTATCGCGCGGTCCGACCCGGGCGCGACCGCAACGCCCGCGGCTTCGAAGCGGGCGGCGGCTTCGGCCGAGGAGGAGGCCTGCACTGATGGAAACCGAACGCACCACCCGCCTGCTGGACGCCCAGGGCCGCCCGGTGAAGGTGCGGCAGCTGATGAAGCCGCAGGCCGAGCCGGGGCTGCGCAGCGTGCGCCAGACCTGGGCGCCGACCATCGCCGCCGGCCTGACGCCGCAGCGCCTTTCGGCCGTGCTGCGCTCGGCGGACGAAGGCGAGGGCGCCGACTATCTGGTCCTGGCGGAGGAGATGGAGGAGCGCGACATGCACTACTCCTCCGTCCTCGGCATCCGCAAGCGGGCGGTCAGCGGCGTGGCGCCCGTGGTGGAGGCCGCGTCCGAAGATCAGGCGGATGAAGACCTGGCCGAAGAGGTGCGCGAGCAGATCGCCGAGCACCCCGGCTTCCCCGATATGGTCGAAGATCTTCTCGACGCCGTGGGCAAGGGCTATTCCGCCACGGAGATCGAATGGTCGCGCAGCGCCCGGCGCTGGGACGTGGGCGCCTTTATCCACCGGGATCCTCGGTGGTTCCGGTGGGATCGCGAAACGGGGCGGGAGCTGAGGCTGCTGGACGAGGCGGACATGATCGACGGCGTGTCGCTCGCGCCGTTCAAATGGATCGTCCACGCCGCCGGCAACAAGTCCGGCCTGCCGCTGCGGGGCGGCGTGGCGCGCCTGGTCGCCTTCGGGTGGATGTGCAAGGCCTACGCGCTGAAGGACTGGGTCGCCTTCGCCGAGCTTTACGGACTGCCCCTGCGCATCGGCCGCTACGGTCACGAGGCCAGCCCCGAGGATGTCGAGGTGCTGTTCCGGGCCGTCTCCATGATCGGGACCGACGCCGCGGCGGTGATCCCCAAGTCGATGGAGATCGATTTCCAGGAGACCAAGGCGCAGTCCGGCGAGAAGCTGTTCGAGAACCTCGGCCGCTTCATCGACGAGCAGGTTTCAAAGGCCGTTCTAGGCCAGACCATGACCTCAGACGACGGGTCTTCGAAGGCGCAGGCGGAGGTCCACAACGACGTTCGCCACGACATTCTGAAGTCCGACGCGCGGCGGGTGGCGGGCGTCCTGAACGCCCAGCTGGTCAAGCCTTACGTGGATCTCAACCACGGCGTTCGGCCGCGCTACCCGCGCCTGGTGCTGCCCGTGGCCGAGCCCGAAGACACCAAGCTGCTGATGGAGAACGTGACCGCGGCTTCGGGCCTGGGCATGCGCTTTTCCTCGGCCGAGCTCTACGGCCGGCTGGGCCTGCGCCAGCCCGACAAGGACGAGGACACCGTGGGCGGCGCCCCGGCGGCCCCGGCCCTGGCGCGCGCCCTGCGCACCGCCATGGCGCGGGACGCGGGACCCGGCGAAGACCCCTACGCCGAGCTGGACGACATCGAGCGGGCGTTCATGGAAGAGTGGCGCCCGCAGATGGACGGGCTGATCGATCCGATCCGCGACCTGATCGCCTCGGCCGACAGCTACGATCAGGTCGTCGCCGGGCTGCCGGGCCTGGTGGGCGAGATGGATCAGCGCGCGCTGATCGACGGCCTGGTGCAGGCGCTGTTCCTGGCGCGGGTCGACGGCGGCCGTGCCTGATCGCCCCGGCTACAGCTTCGGCGACGGCGCGCCGCGCGAGGTCTCCGAGTTCCTGCGGCGCAAGGACTGGCGCCCGGCCTTCAGCTGGGAAAGCGTCGAGCCGGCGGAGCATGCCGTCGCCTTCACGGTGGCCAAGGCGACGTCCATGGACGTCCTCGAAACCATTCGCGACGCGGTGCAGGAAGCCATCGACGACGGCGTGCCGTTCGAGCGGTTCCGTCAGCAGCTGCAGCCGGTGCTGGAGGCCAAGGGCTGGTGGGGCCGGCGCGACGTCGTGGATCCCGACACCGGCGAGACCGTCTCCGCCCAGCTCGGCTCGCCGCGCCGGCTGCGGGTGATCTACCAGGCCAACCTGCGTTCGGCTCGCGCGGCCGGGCAATGGGAGCGGATCCAGCGCGCCAAGCGAGGGCTGCCGTTCCTGCTCTACCAGCTTGGCCCGTCCGAGCGGCGGCGCCCGCATCACGCCTCCAAGGAGGGCTGGGTGCTGCCGGTGGACGATCCGTTCTGGGAGAAGTGGATGCCGCCCAACGGCTGGGGCTGCAAATGCCACGTGCGCCAGATCTCGCGCAGCGAAGCGGAGCGGCGCGGCCTGATCGATGCGCCGAAGATCCCCGATGTCGAGGTGGAGAACAGCCGCACCGGCGAGGTGCGGCGCGTGCCTCAGGGCATCGATCCGTGCTGGGATACGAACCCGGGCCTTGAACGCTCGCGCGCCGACGGGCTGCGCCTGGCGGAGAAGATCGCCGC